>JAGQXA010000818.1 GCA_020436865.1 Saprospiraceae bacterium
CGGGGGTGGGGATGAGGCGACAAATAGCCCGGAAAGCACTTGTGCCACAGATTGTGAAGGGTGATCCCTCCCGCTTTTTCGATGTGCACAAAGCTGAGAAACGGGGATGTCGCAGGTGGTTGCATGTTCATGGCCTTGTTCCGGCAAAGATAAGGGGCAAAGTACTGAAGTTGACAGATTTTCCAAGAGAATCCGTCGAAATTAGAAGGTATGGACAACTGTTGTCGTTATACATTTGTTCCTTTAGAGTTTTCGACCAGGCCTGGCTGCCTGAGTCGGGTTCGGTTCGTGCGCGCACCGGACGACCGAAAGGGAGCTTTACCAGAAAAATTGGATCGATCATAGGGGAACACAAGGTCCTCTCCCATCTTCCAAAGTGAAAACGACCTACGCGAAAGTTAAACACCTCATGAAATTTTCGAACAAGACGCATTTCCGACACCTTTTGCTTCTTTGTTTTGGCGTATTGCTCATACAGCCTGCCTTTTCCCAAAAAATGACCGGCATCAAGGGCAAAGTGATCGATGCCGAGACCCAAGAACCCCTTCCCTTCGTCAACATTACCTTCCTCAACTCGAATGTCGGCACGGAAACCGACCTCGATGGCAACTACTCCATCGAGACCATGTGGGCCACCGATTCCCTGGCTGTTTCTTATCTCGGATACGTCACCCAGGCCGTACCCGTAAAAGTCGGCGAGAAGAACCAGGTAGTCAATTTTGAGCTTTCGCAGGTCGGGGTCAATCTGAATACGGTAACGGTGACGGCCGAGAAGAAGAAGTATCGCAAGAAGGACAATCCGGCCGTCGAGCTCATCCGCAATGTGATCGACAACAAGGACAAGAACCGGCTTTCGAGTCTCGATTACTACGAGTACGAACAGTACGAAAAAACGGAGCTCGACCTCAACAACATCACCGACAAGTTCCGCCACCGCAAAGCCTTCCGAAAGATCCAGTTCATCTTCGACTACGTCGACACCTCCGAAGTCAACGGCAAACCCTACCTCCCGCTATTCCTCCGGGAAACCGCCTCGCGCGTTTTCTATCGCAAAGACCCCGAAGCCAAAAAGGAATACCGCGACGGGATCAAGATCACCGGCTTCGACGAATGGGTAGACCCCAACAGCATCTCGACATTGACGGACCTGCTGTATCAGGACGTCAATGTATACGACAACATCATCATGCTGATGGGTAGCCAATTCATCAGCCCTACCAATTCCATCGCCCCCGACTTCTACAAGTTTTATATCCTCGACACGCTCGAGTACGAGGGGCATGAGGTGATCGACCTGGCCTTTTATCCGCGCAACAAACTCGATCTGGCCTTCAAGGGCAACCTCTACATTACGCACGACTCTTCCTTTGCTGTCGTACGCGCCGAAATGGACATTTTGCCCGACATCAACCTCAACTTCGTGCGCGACCTGCATATCGAGCAGGAATTCAGCGAACAGGAAGGGGCCTGGCTGCTCACCGAAGATTACCTGGTGGTCGACTACAGCCTCACCGAGAAAGGGCAGGGCTTATTCGGCCAACGTACCGTTTCCTACCGAAACCATGTATTCAACCAGCCCCGGGAGGAAGAGGTCTATTCCGGAGCCGACAAGGTCGTCGAAGATCCGGATGCGCTCAAACGCGACCCGACCTTCTGGGCCGAAGCCAGACACCAGGAACTCAGCAGTTCCGAGGCCGCCATTTACGAAATGGTCGACACCCTGCAAACCGTTCCGGCCTTCCGACGCTTCATGGACATCCTGACCATCCTCGTGTCGGGCTACAAGACCAATGTAGGCCCGTTCGATATCGGTCCGATCGGGTCGTTCTACAGCTTTAACGATGTGGAAGGGTTCCGCTTGCGCTTCGGCGGGAAGACCAATTTCAATCTAAGTGAAAAATGGCAGCTCGCCGGCTACCTGGCTTACGGTTTCCGCGATCACGATCTGAAATATACCGGAACCGTACTTTATTCGTTCCGACCCGATTTCATGCAGAACCCCAAGCATTACATCCGGGCCGGCTACCAGAAAGAGACCAACTTCGTCGGGCAGGATTTTCGCTTTATCAGCGAAGATAATTTCTTCCTCTCCTTCCGCCGCGGCGGCGCCGACCGGATGACGATGAACACCCTGTACCAGCTGGAGTACCTGCAGGAATTTCCGTCCAGCTTCTCCTACGGCATTACGCTGGCGCATAAGCAGCGAGTGCCGATCGGCACCCTGACCTTCGAGTATCTCAACGACGAAGGCGAGCGGGTGCCGCTCGACGATATCACCACCGCACAGGTCGGCCTCATGCTTCGGTTTGCCCCCAACGAACAATACGTGCAAGGGCAGACCTATCGCATCAACATCCAGAACCGCTATCCCATCTTCACGCTCAATTTTCAAATGGGACTGCGCGATGTGTTGGGCGGACAGTACGACTATCAGCGGGTCGCGCTCAATATCTCCAAGCGCTTCAACCTCTCGCTGCTCGGCTATACCCGCTTCGAGATCGAAGGGGGCAAGGTTTTCGGCGAGGGCGTGCCCTACATCCTGCTGAACATCCCGCGCACCAGCTTGAGCTATGCGTTTGCGCCCAATTCCTTCAACATGATGAACGCCCTCGAATTCGTCAGCGACGAATACGTGTACCTCAACCTGCAGCACTTTTTCAACGGCTTCTTCTTCAACAAGATCCCGCTGATCAAGAAGCTGAAACTGCGGGAGATCGTCACGTTGAAGGCGATCTACGGACGCCTGTCGGACGC
>JAGQXA010000819.1 GCA_020436865.1 Saprospiraceae bacterium
CGGGGTGGAAATCGCGGCCGATGCCCAGGCGCAGGCGCGCATAGTTGTTCCCCCCCGTGAGTTGATCGATGTCCTTCAGGCCGTTGTGGCCGCCGTCGCTGCCTTTTCCGCGCAGGCGCAGGGCGCCCAGGGCAAGGTGTACATCGTCGACCACGACCAGCAGATTGGCCTTGTCGATCTTCTTGGCCTGCAGCCAGTAGCGCACCGACTTGCCGCTGCGGTTCATGTAGGTCGAGGGCTTGAGTAGCACCAGCGTACGCCCTTTGTGCTTCAGTTCGGCCACTGCGCCTAGCTGGTCGTCCTTGAACTCGACGCCGAACTCCTGCGCCAGCAGGTCGACCACTTCAAAACCGATATTGTGCCGCGTACCGGCGTATTTGGCCCCGATATTGCCCAGGCCCACGATCAGATACTTCATCGGATCAGGTAGTTCGTTTGCTCGTTTTCCGAATAGTTTTCGCCAGAATGACATGAAGGTGCAAAGTTAAAAAAGAATAGGGATCGGGCCGCTCGAAGCGGTCCGATCCCTGTACTTTTCCTACCATCCCGGCACGATGTTCAATCCGAACACGCCCTTGGTCTCCTTCTGGATCGGGAAGGCGTAGTATGGCTCCAGTACCATCATGCCGAACAGGTTGATCCGCAGGGAGGCGCCGGCACTCATCACGGGGTCGGGGCCGATCTTCAGCTGGGTGTCGGGGTCGATGATATCGTCGCCGAGTTGGTCGAAGCGATCGAAGGCGATACCGGCGTCGAAGAAGAAGGCCAGTTCGGAGAAGAAGGCCTTCGACCCGATCAACGCCAGTTGCTTCGGACCGGTGAACGGCACCCGCACTTCGAAGTTCCCCACCAGGATCTTGCTGCCCGAGAGAATATCGGTCGACTTGCCGTTCTGGAAGAGAATGTCTTGCGTCTGGTTGCCGAAGTACCCCCGCACAAACCAGGGATAACCGATATAGTTGGTGCGGAAGACCGATTGCGTGGCGTCTTTACCGTAGCGGCCACTGTGCAGGGCGCGGAAAGCAAAGGCAACCGGTTTGGTGTAAAGATAGCGCCGGTAGTCGGCCGTGAGGTTCCAGAAATCGGCGCCGCCGGTTTGTCCCTGGGTGGATTTAAAGCCGTCGAAAAACTTCTCCACCCCGAGCCGGAACCGGTAACCTTTGAGAGGCGAGGCGATAGCAAAGTAGGAGTTATCGCCGACCAGCGCCGTGTAGACCGAACCGATGTGCTGGCTGATATCCAGAGCCGTGCCGTCGAGGTCGAGCTTATTTCGATCTTCATATACCAGTCGGCCAAAGGCATCGTAGTACAGATCGCTCTGATCGATGCGGTTGTAGTAGAGGGAGTAGCTGGCGCCTCCTTCCACCCGCAGCGTCTGGGAGAAGGGATACTGCAAAAAGGCGCTGACGCGGTCTTCGAACAGCCGCTCATCCTGCCAAACCCAATGCTCGACCGGCAGGAAGGAGCCGTCGTCGAAGTTAAGGGTATCCAAACCGACCGGCCCGAACGCCCCTCCTAAGCGGTACGGGATATGCGACAGACTCACGCCCCAGCCGAGGCGGTTCTTTTGGTTGAGGTAAGCCGCCACGCCGGCAAAATCGACCAGCCGCCCGTTGAGCACCGCGCTGGTGAACAGCTGATGATTGCCCAGGATGTCGCTGAACAGAAAGTCGACCCCGCCGTAGGCTCCGGTTGTCGGCCCGAAGCCGCCGACATTGACCCCCACCCCGCCGCCACCGCCGACATAGGTCAGGTTGAACTTGGGTTTGTATTCTCGTTCTTCGTAGTTGCCGGGAGCGGCCGTCGCGGCCACCGAGGCCGTGCTCAGCAAACCCTCTTCGACGGAGTTGTCGGCCTGCCGGTTCACCTTGAGCAGGTATGCCGGACTCAGATCGACGCTGTCGACGGGTACTTCCCGGCGTAGGAAATCTTTGGCCGGATCGGCCGAAAAAATGCGATAGCCATTTTCCCAGTA
>JAGQXA010000159.1 GCA_020436865.1 Saprospiraceae bacterium
GCCTTATCCGTAACGCTTGAAGGCGTTCAATAGCCGTTCAGGCACCTCTTCGTTGCAGGCCTGCTGGTAATCCTGATAGGAGCAGGGGATCAGCCGGTGCCGTTGCGGGGCGTCCTTGGTGTCGACCGGCACCTGTATCCACCACCGTCCGCTCTTGTTGCTTCTCCAGAAGGTCAGCTGCAGATGTTCCGGCCCTTTGAAATCGACGATGTACTCGACCAGCCCGTCGGTCGAGGCCGGAAAGTCGTTCTTCCGGTGGTGAAAGCCGTCGAGGAAATACCAGACCAGTTGTGCCAAAAGGCTTGCCGTTTGGCGGCGCGTATCGCGCTCGCTCACATAGCCGAAGAAGCCGACCGAGCGCAGTTTGTCGCTCATGCCGGCATAGCGGCTCAGTTGGCAGGCCTCTTCCGAGAACAGGCCGCTCGGAGTCGGTTCGGCTACTCCGGGCGCTTCGACCCGTTTGAGAGCGGCCAGGTTGAAGGCCAACAGGTCGGCGTCGCGGATCAGCGGTTCGGCGGCGGTGAGGTCGGCGCGCAAGGGCCCCAGACGAAGGAGGTCGAAATGGCGTTCGTTGAGGAACTGGTTCAGGTCCGGATCGATGAAGTGCCGCTGACAGGCCAGGACGCTGAGGTGAAATAGCCCCGCCGGCGGTTGGTCGATCACCGGTTGTAGAAAATGGCGCTCTTCCCCCGGGGTCCTGGGGTGGTAGTGAACCTGTTCGTCGATCAGTGCCAGGCTGAGCGAGGAGTAGATGCTCTTATGTGCCTGATACTGCGATTGCATGAATTCAGGCTGCCGGCAAAGGAGCAGCGGAACGATCCGGCTGTCGAGCAACTCCTTGATCACGGGCACGATGAAGCTGACCGAAGCCCGCCGCACATTGCCCAGGTCGGCCACCCTGAGCGATCCGAACGGCCAGCTCATTTGGTACAGTTCTTTTCGCACCGCATCGGCCTCCTTCTTGCCGATCCCGATCAACCCGATCTGGACACCCTCCAGGTTCGGGAATTCCTCCACATAGCGGATCAGGTGATCGCCCACGTTGCGTGGGCGCCGGGCCGCTGCCGTGGTCAGGGCCTTGTCGATCGGTCGCAACCAATTGTCTAACATGCGCTCTTCGTTGTTTTGATGAATTCGCCCCCTCCCAAATCCCACATCCCACATCCCACATCCCACATCCCTCCCTCATTTCCTCCCAAAATCCGCCGGAATTTCCCCCCAGTTTTCCGTATCCCATTTCAGCAACGGATTGCGGTAGGAGTGGCTGGCCAGCCATTTTTCCGCCCGTGCGATCACCTCGTAGAGGCCGGCCGTCTTGGCATTGCGCACCAGTTTGGTTCGGCACTTGCCCGCTTTGACCCAGAGCAGGGCATTGCGCGAGTCGGTATAGATCGGCGTATCTTTTTGTTGTTGGTGGAACCAGGCCAGGGCGTGAACGATGGCCAGGAATTCTCCGATATTGTTGGTCCCTAGCGGAAAAGCCTGATGAAAAAGGCGGACCCCCGTGCGCGTATCGACGCCCTGGTATTCCATATGCCCGGGGTTGCCGCTGCAGGCGGCGTCGACGGCGATGCTGTCCCACACGATCTGGCGGCGGACGTTCTCGGGCAGATCTTGCAGGCGGGCTTTGGGCTGTTTGGGGCTCTTCGACGGGCTGTAGTTGCCGAGGAAGGCCTCTTCGGCTTCTTCGCGCGTCTTGAACGACTTATACTGGGCGTCGGGAAAGTTCTTGACCTGTTGCAGGCACTTATCCCAGGAAGTGTAGATCCCTGGCTCGTGCCCTTTCCAGACAACGTAGAATTTCTTGCTCTTGGCCATTTGCTGGGTAACTGGTTCGGGGGAGCAAAGTTAGGGTTTTTATGGCTGAAGTTTTACTTTTGCCCCATGCTCGTAGATACCCATACCCACCTGTACCTCGATCGATTTTCCAACGACCGGCCCGACGTGATCCGGCGCGCCGTCGAAGCAGGGGTCGAGCGCTTCTATCTGCCCAATGTCGACCGGCGTACCATCGAGCCCATGCTGGCCATGGAGCGCGATTATCCGGGCCGTTGTTTTCCGATGATGGGCCTGCACCCCTGTTCGGTGCAGGCCGGTTTCCAGGAGGAACTCGCGCTCGTTCGGGAGTGGCTCGAGCGTCGCCCCTTCTGTGCGATCGGCGAGATCGGGCTCGATTTTTACTGGGACCTGACCTTCGTCGAGCAGCAGGAGGAAGCTTTTCGCACTCAGGTCGCCTGGGCTCTGGAGTTCGACCTGCCGATCGTGATCCATTCCCGCGACTCGATCGACCGCAACCTGCAACTCCTGGAGGAACTGGCGGCCCCCGGGCTGCGGGGGATCTTCCATTGCTTCACCGGTACGCTCGAGCAGGCCCGGCGGGCCATCGACCTCGGCTTTCTGCTGGGCATCGGAGGAGTGCTGACCTTTAAGAACGGGGGCATCGACCAGGTAGTGCCGGAACTGCCCCTGGAGGCCCTGGTCCTGGAAACCGATGCGCCCTATCTGGCCCCCGTGCCATACCGCGGGAAGCGGAACGAGAGCGCCTATGTGCGCATCGTGGCGGAAAAACTGGCCGATCTGAAGGGGCTGAGTCTGGAGGAGGTGGCCACTGCGACGACGGCCAATGCGGAAAAGTTGTTCGGCCATACAACCTTTGCCGGCGCCTGATGCATCTATGTCAGTAAGCCTTCCCGTTCCTGCCCTTCCGGCAGGCCGAAACTACCTGCAAACGTACCCTCGAAACCCGTGGAGAGATTGCTCGTCGCTCCCCGAAAATTTTGAATTATTGCATCTTTTTACAATTTTTGTGGCCGCCGAAATTGTTAAAAAGGCCTTAATTTCTATTTTTGCTTAGTGTCGTCTGGTGTATAAGAGGACTTTGGGAAAATGTTACTATCTTTAGGAGGTAAGCAAACGGCTGCCCATCCAACGTTTCCCGGCCGGTAGGGCCGACATCAGCAGATCCCGGAGAGGTGGCCGAGTGGTCGAAGGCGCACGCCTGGAAAGCGTGTATACCCCTAAAGGGTATCGCGGGTTCGAATCCCGCTCTCTCCGCCATGTGAAAGGCGATCCGGTTGCCCGCCGGCCTGCGGCGGCGCAACTAACGTAAAAAACTGTTTGTCAAAAAATTAAAACAATCGTAAAACCTTTTTACCATGCGAAAATTACTAGCACTACTGCTTGTCCTTGGTTTGGCAGTTTTCTCTGTAAACACTGTGGTCGCACAGGATGAGGAGCAGGGAACCGAACAGGTTGACGCAGCGGCCGATACCACCGAGACTCAGGCCGAAGAAACTTCCGAGCCGGCACCGCCGCCTCCCGCCGACGACGAGGAGGATGAGGTAGTCAGCGACACCACCGGTTTCCAGGTGCTCAAGCAGTACTTTATTCAGGGTGACTGGCGTTTCATGAGCTTTGTACTCATCTGTTTGATCCTGGGCCTGGCCTTCTGCATCGAGCGGATCATCACCCTCAATATCGCTACGACCAATACGGACAAATTGCTGGCCCGCATCGACGAGGCGCTGAAGAACGACGATCTCGAAGGCGCCAAGGAAGTGGCCAAGTCGACCCAGGGTCCGACCGCAAGCATCCTCTACGAAGGGCTCAAGAACGCCAATGAAGGACCGGAGGCCGTCGAAAAGGCCATCGTTTCCTACGGTAGCGTCCAGATGGGTCTGCTGGAAAAAGGACTGGTGTGGATCTCGCTCTTCATCGCCATCGCCCCGATGCTCGGCTTCATGGGTACGGTGATCGGGATGATCCAGGCCTTCGACCGCATCGAGGCCGTCGGTGACCTTTCGCCTTCGGTAGTAGCCGGCGGTATCAAGGTCGCTCTGTTGACGACGGTATTTGGTCTGATCGTGGCCATCATCCTGCAAATCTTCTACAACTACATCGTTTCGAAGATCGACGGCATCGTCAACAAGATGGAAGATGCCTCTATCGCCCTGGTAGACATCATGGCGGCCAACAACGTTTTCAAATAATCAAAAGAGCATCCAACCATGTATAAATTTTTAACCAAGAATGGTCAGTTGCTCGCCTTCGGTCTTGGAGTACTGGTCACCATTGTCTTTCTGCTCGTCATCTTTGCCGGGCTGAGCGACTTCAACATGCTCTCGAAAGAGGAGCAGTTCCAATCCTCGATCTTTAACTTCGGCCTGAGCGCCGCCATTGCGCTGACCGTACTGGCAGCCGTGGCCGCCATCGCCTGGGGCATCTTCCAGATGGTCACCAACCCCAAAGGCTCGCTGAAGGGATTGGTCGGCGTGGGCGCCCTGGTGGTCGTATTCCTGATCTTCTACGCCCTGGCTTCGCCCGAAACGGCCGGCCCGGTCAAGAAAGTGCTCCTCGACTTTAACGTGAGCGACAACCAAAGCAAACTGATCAGCGGATCGCTATCCACCGCGCTGGTGCTCGGAATCGGCGCCGCCGTAGCCTTCGTCGTATCGGAAGTCATTAACCTCTTTAAATAAGGATCCTCATGGCAAGAGTACGTTCGAGAGACAGGATGAAAAATGAGATCAATGCCGGCTCCATGGCCGACATTGCCTTCCTCTTGCTGATCTTCTTCCTGGTCACCACGACCATCGTGGAAGATAAGGGCATCCTCGTCAAACTACCGCCCTGGTCGGAAGAAGAACCGGATATCGCCAAGCTGAAAAGCCGGAACGTCTATTCCGTACTGGTCAACGCCCAGAATCAATTGCTGGTGCGCGGCGAGATCATGAAGATCCGCGATCTGAAGGAAAAGACCAAGGAGTTCATCTCCAACCCGTACCGCCGGGAAGATCTGGCCGAGAATCCGAAAAAGGCCATCATCTCCCTGAAGAATGACCGGGGTACCAACTACAAGACGTACCTCGAGGTATACAACGAACTGCAAGCGGCCTACAACGAACTCTGGGAAGAGGAATCGTTGAAGCGCTATGCGACGAGCTATGAGCGTCTGCCCACTGCCAACAAACGGGCGATCCGGGGCGATATTCCGCTCATCATCTCCGAAGCAGAGCCGACCAACTACGGTGAAGAATAAGTGTTAGCCGTCGAAAACTACCCTTATTGCTCCACCTCTAAACCTCGATGTTATGTCAAAATTTGCAAAAAAGAGAGGCAAAGCCTCCCCGGCAATCTCCACGGCCTCGCTGCCCGATATCATCTTCATGCTGCTGTTCTTCTTCATGGTGGTGACGGTGCTGCGCGATGCCGAACTCAAGGTGAAGGTCGTGACTCCCTACGCTACGGAACTGACCAAACTGGAGAAGAAATCGCTGGTGAACTACCTCTATATCGGCAAGCCACTGAAGAAGTTCCAGGAATTGTATGGCACGCGCCCGCGCCTGCAGCTCGGCGATAAGTTCGCAACCGTCGCCGACATTCCGCTCTTCCTGGAAAAGCACAAGATCACTGTGCCGGAAGTACAGCAGAACGGGATCACCTCCTCGCTGCGCGTCGACGGCGAAGTGACCATGGGCGTGGTGCAGGATGTAAAGACTCAATTGCGCAAATCCGGGCAATTGAAGGTCAACTACTCCGCCAAGCCGCGAC
>JAGQXA010000820.1 GCA_020436865.1 Saprospiraceae bacterium
ATCGTGCCCTCCTTTCCCGACCATCACTTCGCCATAGCCGGCGCTCCCTCGATCGAATTGAGCTTTTACGAAGATTTGCTGGCGGAGCTCCCACCTGCCGCCACCGAGCGGATCAGTTTGCTGACCGAACAGACCTATCCGCTGTTGGCGACTGCCGAAGCAGCCCTGGTCACTTCCGGAACGGCTACTCTCGAAGCCGCCCTTTTCGACGCACCCCAGGTCGTCTGTTATCGAGGCAACCCGCTTTCTTACCGCATCGCCCGGCGATTGGTCAACGTGTCCTACATTTCTCTGGTCAACCTCATTGCCGGTCGGGAGGTGGTAAAAGAACTGATCCAAAACGACTTCGAGCCCCGACAGATCGAACGCGAGCTCCGAAGAATACTGGATCCGGAAACGGCCCGGAAGATCCGCCGGGATTATGCCGAAATCCGCCAAAGACTCGGCAACGGCGGCGCCTCCCGGCGGGCCGCCCACCTGATCGTCGAGTACTTACGAAATCCGCAAGACAAGAACTGATGAACCGAATCTTTTCCAAATCCCGACTTTCCCTCTACTATCTGCTGATCCTTCTTACGGCGGCCTGCTCACCTGCCCGCCACTGGGTCACCGATCCTGAAGCGGCCGGACTGTACGAAACCGACCACCTGGTGCTGTTCCGCACCCCCGACCGCCTGATCTTGATGCTGGATAACGAGCAGACCAGTCCGGCGCTGACCCTTTCTCTGAAAGAAGGGTTTCTCGAAGCCCGGACCGTCGATACCGACGCCCGCTTCGATAAGGGTAGCTTTCACTTCAAGGACCGGGTCCGCGACCGTTGCCGGGATCTGCAGATCGAGGAATTCTCCACGACCGACCATGCCGTCCTGCTAACCGCCCGCTTGTGCGGCCAGTATGATCTGCGTCTCCGTTTCAGCGCCACCGACTCCCTCACGCTCGAGGTCGCGGCCGAACTGCTCGGCGAGCATCCGTTCGACCAGTTGATCCTGCATTGCGCCTCCGATAAGAATGAGCGTTTCTTTGGGCTGGGCGCCCAATATTCGGAGTACGACCTGAAAGGACATCGCGTTCCTCTGTGGGTGGAAGAGCAGGGCATCGGTCGCGGTGATCAGCCGATCACCTTCTTCTCCAACTTCTACGGCGCTGGGGGCGATCATTTCAGCACCTCGGCGCCGATCCCGTTCTTGCTCTCGACCAGGCGACGTTCGTTCGAACTGGGCGGCAGTTCGCGCATGGCCATCGACCTGCGAAAAAAAGACGAGATCCGGTTGGAGGTCTTCGACTCACAGCTCCGGTTCAAAGTACGACAGGCCGGGCTGCCGGCCGATCTGGTGGCCGCTCATACCCGCGAAGCCGGGCGAGGCACTCCCCTGCCCGACTGGGTGTTCGGCACCATCCTGGGGATACAGGGCGGGCAGGAACGCGTCTTGGGCAAGATCGACTCTCTGGAAGCCGCCGGTTGCCCGATCGATGCCATTTGGATCCAGGACTGGGTCGGGCAGCGGCAAACCTCCTTCGGTTCGCAGTTGTGGTGGTACTGGGAACCCGACAGCAGCCGCTACGGGGACCTGTCGCAATTCTGTGAAGACCTGGCCGGACGTGGCATTGCCGCACTCGGCTACCTAAACCCCTTTCTCGTCGACCACGGTCCGCTTTTCGACGAGGCGCGCGAACGCGGCTACTTCGTCAAGCGCGACGACGGCAGCGACTATCCGATCGAGGCGACGGGCTTTTCCTGTTTTTTGATCGATCTGACCAACCCCGAGGCCTTTACCTGGTTTAAGGCGATCATCCGCACTCATTTGATCGACAACGGTTTCTCCGGTTGGATGGCTGATTTCGGCGAATGGTTGCCGACCGATGCACGTCTGTTCAGCGGGATCGACGCCGCCCGCTACCACAA
>JAGQXA010000821.1 GCA_020436865.1 Saprospiraceae bacterium
CCGCGGATCACTTGCTTGTTAACCAGGCAAAGTTTCCTGTAACTCTTTACTCTCGCCGGAATTCTTTCTCTCTTCCTCTTCTTCCTTACCTTCTTTGTTCTTCTCCTGCCTTGTCAATGAACTTGTTCAGGGTTCATCGCCGGATTTACAACCAGGTAAACCTTTGATGCCCCTTATCTTTCAAGCCGGAAAAACCGGCTTTTCAAGTCAAATTTAGAATGCTTTCTTCAAAAGCGAGTGCAAAGATAACAGGAAAGTCAATTCGACGAAAGTTTTTGAATGAATTTTTTCAAAAATTTTTCCTGCCTTGCACTTTTTTCTTTCCTCGTCCGGAAAGGGCTGGCAAAGTTAAAAAGTCCGGGCATATCCGGCAATCCTTCTCCCTCTTTTTTCCAGATTTTTCTGGTCGGACAGCGAAGCAGGCAGCGAACCCTTCGGCTCGTTGTTCCGAAAGCCGGAGAAGGGAGGTTGGGCCAGGCTAGTCGTGTTTGTGAGGGCGCCATTGGATCCGCGTCAAAGACGCGCGACCGTTCCGCAAACAGGGCGGAACAGGGTAAGCAAAAACATAACCCCATCCGGCGGTTTTCGGTTCCGCAACGAACCGGTTTTTGTCGCCTCAACAGGATCTTTTTCTACAGCATATTCAGGCTATTGCGCAGAGCCGATTGGAAGAGCAGGTACACCTTCTTGCTGTCTTTGACGCGGATGCGCTCCTGCTGTACCTTCGCCGGCGTAGACCGCTTGATCTTCTGGAACAGGTTCAGGTAGTACACATAGGCCAGGTAAACGCCAAACCGGGCTCCCTTCGGTAGTTGCAGAATACCGAGGTAGGCATCGTCGAAATCGCGCTTGATGTCTTCTTCGATCTGCGCCTTGTCGGCCTGAGTAAAGCGGGCGAAATCGACGCCCGGAAAATACACGCGCCCGCGCTCGTCGTAGTCGCTCTTCATATCGCGCAAGAAGTTGATCTTCTGAAAAGCCGACCCCAGGCTGCAGGCCGGCGACTTCAGCCGCTGATACAAGCCTTCGTCGCCCTCGCAAAACACCCGCAGACACATCAGACCCACCACCTCGGCCGACCCATAGATGTACTGCTTGTACAAGGCATCTTCATAGGTGTGAAAATGGAGGTCCATCTGCATGCTGTCGAGAAAAGCATCGATGAGTTCCCGTTCGATGCCGTATTGCCGAACCGTTTCCTGGAAGGCATGCAAGACCGGGTTCAGGCTGATGCCTTCGTCGATCGCCTGGTAGGTCTCTTCCCGGAAGCGGGAAAGCAGGTCGTCCTTCCGGTACTCGTGAAAGGTGTCGACGATCTCGTCGGCAAAGCGCACGAATCCGTAGATCGCACAAATGGGGGCGCGGAACCGCTGATCGAACACGCGGATCCCCATGGAAAACGAAGTGCTGTAGCGGTTGGTGATCAGCTGGCTGCACTCCTGGCAAACTTGGCTATACAATTCGAGCATGGACGAGCATTTTTGTCGGTTATTGTTGGCTGGGTCAAAGCGGATAACTCTTTTGCACTTCGGTAGCGACTACCTGTCCGGAAATAAGCGAAGGCGGCACCCCCGGACCGGGGGTCGTCAGCTGGCCGGCGTAGAAGAGGTTCGACACTTTATTACTGCGCAGTTTCGGCTTCAAAAAGGCGGTCTGCAGCAGGGTATTGGCCAGGCCGTAAGCATTGCCTTTGAAGGCATGGTAGTCGCGTTCGAAATCGCGATGAGCGAAGGAACGCTTGTAGATAACGTGCGACCGGATCGATTGCCCGGTCAATTTTTCCAGGCGCTCCATCACTATATCGTAATAGCGTTCGCGGAGTTCGTCGGTATCTTCCAGTCCCGGCGCCAGCGGCACCAGCACGAACAGGTTCTCACAGCCCTCCGGCGCTACATTGGGGTCCGTCACCGAAGGCGCGCACACGTAGAAGAGCGGCTTGCTCGGCCACTGCGGATCTTCGTAGATCTCGTGGGCATGGCGCTCGAAGTCTTCGTCGAAGAACAGGTTGTGGTGCTGCAAGCCCTTCAGCCGGCGGTCGACGCCCAGATAGAACAACAGGGAGGAGGGCGCCATCACCCGCTTCTGCCAGTAGCGTTCGTCGTACCGGCGGCTCTGCGGAGGCAGTAGCTGCTGCTCGACATGGTGATAATCGGCCCCGCCGATCACCACATCGGCCTCATACTCCCGGTCTTGCGTGATCACCTTCGTCGCGTGGCCGTTGGGCACATAGATCTGCTTTACCTCCTGCCCTAGTTCGACCTTCACTCCGAGTTCTTCCGCCAAGGCGACCATGCCCTTAATGATCTCGTGCATGCCGCCCATCGGATACCAGGTACCCAGGGCCATGTCGGCGTAGTTCATCAGACTATACAGGGCAGGGGTCTTCTGCGGCGTCGCTCCCAGAAAGAGGACCGGAAATTCGAGTAACTGGATGAGCTGCTTGTGCCGGAAGAGCTTGCGCACGTGGGCCGACATCGACTGGAACATCTGCAAGCGGAACAAGCTGGTCAGCACCCGCAGGTCGGCGAATTCGAAAATGGAGTGCCCAGGTTTCTGCACGAACTCCTGCATCCCTACCCGGTATTTGTACTCCGCCTCGGCCAGGAATTTCTTCAGTTGTCGACCGCTGCCGGGTTCGTATTTTTCGAAGAGCCGCTGCAGCGCCTCGACGCCGGCCGGCACTTCCATGCGGTCGTCCTTTCCAAAGTAGATCTGATAGGAAGGGTCGAGCCGCACCAGATGGTAGTAATCGGAGGGCTGCCTTCCAAAGCGGGCGAAATACTGCTCGAACACGTCGGGCATCCAGTACCAGGAGGGCCCCATGTCGAACACGAAGCCTTGCTCTTCAAAGGCGCGGGCGCGACCTCCAGGTACCGGATTTTTCTCCAGGATCGTGACGTCGTACCCGGCTTGCGCCAGGCAACTGGCGGTCGACAATCCGGCAAAACCGGCTCCGATAACGATTACTTTTTTGGCCACTGCTTGAGGGTTTTGACTGAACATTGAGCATAACAGCAAGTGGCCTCTTTTGTTTACAGATATTTCTAGCCGGGATGCAGGATCAACGGCAAGGCCAGCGCCCCCAAACCTTCTAATTCGAGTTCGAGCAAATACCAGCCTCCCGGAAGGGGCTCCCAGCTGAGTTCCCATTCGCTACGCTGGAGGCCAGGCTCGAATTTACCGGAGCACACGGTCTGCCCCAAAGCATTGAGCAGCCGCCAACGCGATAAGAACTGCTCTTCACCGAAGTCTACGGTCACCATCCGGTCGGTTGGATTCGGCCAAAGGACAGGGCGGGAAAAACCCGCGCC
>JAGQXA010000822.1 GCA_020436865.1 Saprospiraceae bacterium
CGGCCGAACCTCGATTACCAGTTCCGGGTGCTCGACTCGCCGGTCGTCAATGCCTTCGCGGTACCGGGCGGATATGTGTACTTCACGCGAGGCATCCTCGCGCATTTCAACAACGAGGCCGAGTTCGCCGGCGTACTCGGGCACGAGATCGGACACATTGCCGCCCGGCACTCGGCCAAGCAATATAGCAATCAGGTGCTGGCCCAGGCCCTGCTGATCGGCGGCATGGTCGTATCCGAAGATTTCCGGCAGTATGCCGGACTGGCATCGACGGGCCTGCAGTTGCTTTTCCTGAAGTTCAGCCGCGACCACGAAAGCCAGTCCGACAAGCTCGGCGTCGAATACTCCACCCGCATCGGCTACGACGCCCATCACATGGCCGGCTTTTTCAAGACCATCGATCGCCTGGGCAAGCAAAGCGGCCAATCGGTGCCGGACTTCCTGTCGACCCACCCGAATCCGCTAGGCCGCTATAAAAACGTCAACGAGCTGACCGACAAGTGGCAGGACAAGTCCAAAACCCGCACTTTTCTGGAAAACCGGACCAGCTATCTTCAAATGATCGACGGGCTGGTATATGGGGAAGATCCCCGGCAGGGTTTTGTCGAAGAGCATAACTTCTACCATCCGGAGCTCAAATTCCAGTTTCCCGTGCCGAACGGCTGGGCAACCCAAAACGCCCCCACGCAGTTTCTCATGGCGCCCTCTTCGGGGAAGGCCATCTTTCAACTCAGCCTGGCCGCCGGAACTAATCTGCAGGCAGCCGCACAAACCCTTGTCGACCAGTTTCAACTGACCCTCCTGACGCCAATGCAATCCGGCAGGGTCAACGGACTGAACGCCCTGCAGTTCACCGCCGATCAAACGCCCCAGCAGGAGGGTCAGCAAGCCATCCGACTGCTGACCTACCTGATCCAGTACGACGGACGTATCTATCAGATGATCGGCATGACCGCAGCGGCCGATTTCGCGGCCTACTCGCGCTCTTTCGAACAGGTCATGGAGAATTTCCGCCCCTGCAAGGACCCGAAGATCCTCAACCGCCAGCCGGAGCGCATCCGGATCAAGACCGTCCAGTCGACCGGCACACTTAAACAAGCCCTGCTACACTTCCAGATGCCGGCCGACCAACTGGAAACCCTGGCCATTCTCAATGGCATGGAACTAACTGACCGCGTGGAAAAGGGAACCTTGATCAAGACGATCGGGGACTAAGCCCCCACCGATCTGCGGTAGCGCTCCGGGAGCGCATCGAGGAGGCTGCGCCGCCGGAAGACGGCCAGCACCGGAAAAATGGCGGCCGCTTTCACGCCGATGTACACATAGGAAGAAATGGCGTTGGCCAGGGTCGCGAGGCCATGCCGACGCGTCATCTGCACGCCAAGCTGGGGGATCAGATTTTCGGGCAAACCCAGAACGAGGACCTCCACCACGACCAGCGCCAGGAAGAAGCCCGCCACGACCAGCGCATTCCGTTTTTCCTCCCATTCGACCACCTTGCGGGCAACCCAGAAATAGGCGATGCCGACGATGGTCGCGATCACGTACATGGAATTATCGGCGCCGAACAGGAAGGTCGACACCGCCATCGCCAGCATCAGTACGATGCACACATTGATGCTCTTCTGGATACCCTTGACCGCATCGATGTAGTCTTCCCAAAGATGACGGGCCTTGCGGAGGTTGCGCTCGTGCTCTTTGTCGCCATCGCCGCTCTCCGATCTCACGCCCTGCCCCAACACCTGATCGAGAATGCGCTTGCGTTGCTCCGGGTCGGCCACCCGGTCGCGGATATAGGTATACACATAGGAGGGCCGTTGGCCGTTGGTCAATAGCCGCCGGCCCGCCTCGATGAGTTCTTGTTCGTCGATGTTTGGGGTTTGGTCCATCTGGATACTAGATACTGGCTTTGCCCGCC
>JAGQXA010000823.1 GCA_020436865.1 Saprospiraceae bacterium
GTGCAAAAGCGCGATTCGGAGGAAACTTTTACCCTCGACGCCGATTACTGCCTGGTGGCCATCGGCCGCAAACCCTACACGGCCGAACTTGGCCTCGACAAAGCCGGCGTGCAGACCGATGAGAAGGGCCGCGTCGTGGTAGACGAACACCTCCAAACAAATGTGCCGGGAATATATGCCATCGGCGACGTCATCCGGGGCGCCATGCTGGCCCATAAGGCCGAAGAGGAAGGCGTGTTCGTGGCCGAAACCCTCGTCGGGCAACATCCGCATATCGACTATAACCTCATTCCGGGGGTGGTTTATACCTGGCCGGAAGTGGCCGGCGTGGGCAAGACGGAAGAACAACTCAAGGAGGAGGGAGTGCCCTACAAGGTCGGTAAATTCCCCTTCAAGGCGCTCGGACGCGCCCGGGCCAGCACCGATACGGAAGGACTGGTCAAAGTGCTCGCCCATCAGCAAACCGATGAGATCCTCGGCGTGCACATGATCGGCCCCCGCACAGCCGATATGATCGCCGAGGCAGTCGCCTTGATGGAGTTCCGCGCTTCGGCCGAAGATGTGGCGCGGATGAGCCATGCGCATCCGACCTATACGGAGGCCTTCCGCGAAGCGGCCCTGGCCGCAACGGATAATCGGGCGATCCATATGTAGGGGAGATGTGAGATATGGGAGATGGGAATTCTCACATCTCCTCCAGCTTTTCCAGGATCCACTTCTTGTCGGCTAGCGCTTTACAGCGATCGATCTGCTCGCGAATGCGGTTGATGGCATTTCGATTGTATGGAGGTACGGAAGAGAGTTTCCGGACGAAGCGCAACACGTTCAGGTATTGCTGCTTGACGTCGGCCGATATGAGCTTGTTGCGCCGCAGATAGATGCGGAAGCTGTCGATGAGTGAATCGAGCGCCAGGAATTCCTTGAGTTCGTAATAGGTCTTGAGCAGCATCAGTTTGGCGCCTAATGCGTACACCAGGTTTTGATATTCCACTTCCCGCAATTGCTCGATCACCTTCTCGTATTGCTGTTGATGGAAATAGACCTGCGCCAAATTATAGGTCAGCGCGTTCTCCTGGTTGGATACCGGCAGGCGGGAGGTGTATTCCTGGATGAACATTTCCACCCAATCGAACTCGCGGATGTGCAGACCTACCGTAATGATGTTCTTATAGTGGTGCGGGTCGAGCGCCCCTTGCTCGATAATGATCTCCTTGTCCAATGAAGTCTGGTAGAGGGAGAATAATTCCTGGAAATACTCGGGGCGCCCCATATTGATCTTGGTATCGATGCAGTAGTTCATCAGGTGAATGAACAAGACCTGCAGGTCGGCCATTTCGAAACCCTCTGCCTCTTCGTCGAGCATGCGCTTCAGGTGTTGGAAATGATCCTCCTCTTCCGGTTCGAGCATCATGCGGGCAGCCCAGTAATAAGCGCGTACGCCCGGCTCCGAGAAGAAGGGCGCCTGCGGTATGTAGTCCATCAATGCCGGAGGCAGATCGAGGCGGGCTTCGGCCGAAAGGGTGCTGCGATAGCCTAGCGCATCGCAATAGTTCTTCAATTTCTGGATCAGGTAATAGCAGTCGAGGTGATAGTCGGCCTGCTCCAAGAATTGCAGCGACTTCAGTTTTTTCCCCGATTGCTCTTCGTGGCGGTGCCGAAGCTGTGCCAACTGGAAGAGATGGCGATGAAAATGAGCATGGCGCGCCTCCTTTCGCTCGGCCTGCGGGGCAAGCTGGCGAACAACCCCGTTGAAATGCTTGTTTAAACCGGGCCGGTTCAGGGCGGAAAGCAGGTGAGTGGCGGCGGCCAGTTCTCCGGAATTTGCCTCCTTCTGGGCCAGGTACCGATACGCCAGTTGGGTAAGGTCGGAGGTCAGCCGTCGCAAGACCACGTCTTCGTAGGCTTGGTTTCCGAAAATGGCCTGCCAAACCTTTTCTCTGGTAAATGCGGTCTTATCCGGTAAGGCATTTTGTCGCCCAAATTGCCGATCCAGGTACTCGAACAAGCGCAAAAGGTCGCCGTTTTCGTTAAAGAAAGGCGATTGCAGAAAAGATTCGAACTCCGCCCATTCCACCTTACTGAAAGTGGCAAGCAGCGTATGTAGTTTTTTGCCGATCATAATTAGGAGGAATGTAAGTTAGTAAATAATCCCATCTCGAATATAATTATTGGAACACACCTGTTTTATTTGTCTGTTATTCAGAAATTTAAGTTTCAATGAAAATTAGTTTCCCTGGTACAAACACATTCTTTTGTACTTTTCTTACGCTATCGTTCCCTGCATATTTGTAACGTGGCGAACCATTTTCAGGAAACATAAATCGATCTACCCATGCTTTTACGTTCTACCTGGCTTTTCGTCGTCGTTTGGTTCTTGTTGGGACAGAGCAACTTGCTGGCCCAGTGCGACCACACGGGAATTGTCGTGGATGCTTCCGGGGTCAGTTCCTGCGAGCTGGTGGTGATCGACGAGAATGGGGATGTCTACGAGCCCTTAACGAACCCGTACGGCCTGGAGGCAGGCGATCAGATCTCTTTCTCCGCCCTACCTTCCGGAGCGTCTTCGTACTGTCAATTGGGCGCGGCCGTCTATCTGAACTGCGTGACGGTGATCGGCAACGCCGGTCCGGTCTCTCCTTGCGATGCCGATTTCAGCTGGAAAGTCGATAGCCCGACCGAGCCGCTGCAGATCACCTTTCAGGCGCCGGCGCCACTTCCCGGATACGCTTATTTCTGGCAAACCACATCTGGCGATACCTCGAACCTGTCCTTTCCGACCTTTTCCTTTCCCGCCCCCGATCAGTATCAGGTGTGCCTGACGGTGACCGGGCCGGACTGTACGACCTACCATTGTGAGGAAATAACGGCCGGCTACGGAGCCGACTGCGGGTTCATGGTCGACCTGCAGGTCGACGGCATGACGATCACCGCAGAGGTGTACAACCCGACCGACTTCGGTCCGTATCATCCACAGGTCGTACAGTGGTACAATGCCGTTACCTGGGAAATGATCGGCACGGAACCGGTGCTCAACTACACCCTGACCGATCCGGAAGAGTGCGGCTTGTTGTGCGCCTTTTATGAAGTGATATTTCCCGGCGGAAGCATGTGCTACGGCGAAGTGTGCGAGCCGATCCTGGTATCCGACGGTTGTTTTGACCCCGGAGCGATCGATCCCGAGGTGGTTTGCGCCACTGTCTA
>JAGQXA010000824.1 GCA_020436865.1 Saprospiraceae bacterium
AGCGTCAGGATAATGGATTCCGCCCCTTCGGTGATCAGATCGTTGATGATAAATACGGGGATCTGGACGCTGTTCTGAAAGGGCGGGATGGTGATCGAGCCGGTGGTGATGGTCGAGTTGTAGTCGACCCCGGCCGTCGCCGTACCCCCTACCGTAAAGTTGATGACCAGCGGCTGGCTGGGATCGCCGCCGCTGCGGTTGAAGACGAAATAGGCATCGCCGCAACCTTCGTAGGCGTCGCCCGACTGCGTGACCGGCACGCTGGCGATCACTTCGGCCGTGCCGCCGGCCGCGAAGCTGTTGGCTTCCAGGAACACGGCACTGTCGAAGGCGTTGTCGCCGCCGTCGCCCACGGCTAGTTTGATGCTATAAGTTTCACAAGGAATGACATTCGCCACGGCCGTGAGGATGGTGGTCCAGCCGTCGTACTGACAATCCTGCACCGTTTGTCCTGCGGCGATCGGGTGGCCGGCGCAGTCGGGGTCGTTCAATTGAGGATCACCGGCGGGGATGTTTCCCACATAGAAGCCGGGGTTGGTCTGGTGATTCACCGAATTGATGGCTACGGCGGTGCCGTTGGGCAGAGTCGCAATGTTGATGGCCTGTCCGGAATACGGGCCGTTGATACCCGGGCCACTGAGGAAAAAGCCAAAGGCGTCGTTGAAGGGCGAGTTGACGTAGTCGCAATATTCTTCCGAAGCGAACACATAGCGGAAGGTCACCTGAGGCTCGGTGGGTTCGAAGTCGAACCGCAGGATGGCCGCGTCGTTGATCGCGATACCGCCCGCGATCTGAGAGAGATCGGGGTCCGATCCACCCCCGGAAGCGCCGCCGGCGCCCGTCTGGTTGTTCGGGCCGGTAGCCGTGGCGATATTCCCGGTCGATAGGATGACCCCATCGGAAAGACCGACGGAAGTGGTACCCGAACTGAACGTTCCCCGGGCGATCGTCGATCCGAGGAAGGTAATGTTCGAAGTGGCGAAACAGCCTCCGCCGATGAACACATCCTACACCAATTGCTGGGGAGTAAAGGCCGGCGAGGTCACGATAGGCGCCAGCACCTTCTGCGAGTTGGACGGCGCCTTGGCGCTCTTGTCCGTACAATCCGGACAAGTAGCCGTGAAGTAGATCGGCAGGGTGCAACCCGCTTCATAGTTCGCATGCACAACCACTTCCCGGCACGCCGCCTCCGCCTGGAAAGCAAACATGGGCTCTTTGGCCGTCTTCGCCTTTCGATCGGCGCTGATCAAGGGCTGGCAACCGCCCTCCTGGGTTACGGTAAAGAAATAATTTTTCCCTTCGGTCAGGTTACAGACCTTAACCTTGATCAGGTCGGATTCCGGGAATAATAAGTGCCTGGAATTGGCTTTCTCCAGGTAAATGATCTCACCCTCTTTCTCCGCCTGCGGCCGGTCGACAGCCTGGTCGGAGAAGTGGAAAAACGCTGGGATCCAAATCAGGAAGTAGAGTACACGTAATTTCATAAGTGAACGTTTGTGAAGTAACCATGGGGATGCGGGAATGCCGTGGATGGGTGAGCACAGGGTAGTAGGCGATTGCCTCCCTCACGATCAATGTAGTTTTCTAATCACAAGATAAGGCAAAAGTTGAGTTTAAAAAACTTAATACGGCTACGGGGACATTTCCCGGGATTTCGTTCAGAAAAATGGAGATGCTCCCACATCATCGGGGCAAGCCTCTCCTATGGAGGACTACCTTTGTCCGGTTTTCGTTGCCTGTAAGCGACAATTTCCCGTCGGGTAAAATTTCCATTAGACGGCAAACTGCCGTATCTTACGGCTGTCCTGACCATTGGCCCCTATGCGAGCCGGATCGCGCGCGCCTCCGCCCCCGGCAAGCGACTTGCCGGAATACCGGCTCAGGTCGATAAAGGCGCGTTCGATCTGAACAAATTCGCCTTACGGCAAATCATCTTTAGTGATTGAACTTTGTCCATTGGCAAAGCGCACCTGTGCTTCTCAGTCATTTTCCAGGAAATGACGGCAGATCGGTAAATGCCCGGGTCTCTGCGGCACTATTACCGGCTTCCGTTCGTTTCATTTTGGTCACTATAATTTAATTCCATGCAGTATTCCAAAATCCTTTTGCTGTCGGCGCTTCTGCTGTTGCCGCTATGGGCCGCTTCGCAGGATTTCCGACTCGGCATCAACGCCGGCGTAACCCACTATCAGGGCGATCTGTCGCCCGGCGGCAAAGACCTGAGCAATGTCGGGATCGGTCGGACCAATGTGGCCCTGGGCTTCTTCGGTCGATTCAACTATCATCCTTTCTTCAATACCCGGATCGGATTCCAGTATGGAAAGGTGGAAGCCTACGACGCCGATTCCGAGATCCAATCGCACGTTAGCCGCAACCTGAGTTTCGAAAGCAATATCTTCGAACTCTCGTTGGTGGAAGAGTTCAACATCCTCGGCTTCGAACCGGGCACGCGCAAGGTCTTCAGCCCGTACCTGTTTGCCGGTATCGGCGTTTTCCGGTTCAACCCGAAAACCATCTATCAGGGGCAGGAGATCGAGTTGCAACCCCTGGGCACCGAAGGGCAAGGCATCGCGACCTACCCGGAGGCCTACAGCCTGACCCAGATCGCCGTACCGCTCGGCGGTGGCTTGAAGTTTGCCGTGGCCGACAACCTGACGCTCGCGCTCGAGATCGGAGGGCGCAAACTGTTCACCGACTATCTCGACGACGTCAGCAACGACCGCTACGCCAGCTTCCAGGAACTGCTCGACAATAACGGCGAACTGGCCGCCCTGCTCGGTAACCGGCAAGGCGAACTGCTCGGCGGAGAGCCGATTCAGAATCCGATCGGGCCCCGCGGCAATCCGGAGTTCAAAGACTGGTACTTCTTTTCCACCATTTCCCTGGCCTTCAGCTTGAACGGGAACGGCGGCGGACTGTTCGGCGGCAACCAGATGGGCTGCCCGACCTTCTGATCCCAACCTTGCCCCGGTGGCTAAGAAAGGCCCCGGCGACGTATGTCCGCCGGGGCCTTTTTCATGGCGCAAATAGCAATATTTGCCAC
>JAGQXA010000825.1 GCA_020436865.1 Saprospiraceae bacterium
ACGACCACGGTATTTGCATGCCTGCCTTCGAGTTTTTGCGCATAGGGCGATAGTACGAACACGATGATGATGGCCAGTGGGAGGGTCAGGGCGAACACCCGGAAGAGTTCCAGCAGTGGAAAAGCCTGCCGGTATTGGCCGGAGAAGATATAACTCCCGAGCCATTCCAGCAGGAAGACGGCTGCCAGCACCCAGGTGCTGGGCCCGAGTCCGCGATTATCGGTCGGCAGTTCGCCCAGGAGAGAATTCCAGTCCATGTGCACCATCGAGAAGCTGAGGGCGATCATCAACAGGGCGCCGTAGAGAATGACAAAGAAGGCCGCATAACCCAGCCGCGCCAACAGCCCCTGCAGCGGGGATGCGCCACTGAGCGCCGTGAGGATGCGCAGCAGCCCGAAGAGGCCGATCAGGATGAGCTCGAACCAGAAGAGGTAGATCAGTCCGAAGAGATTCCAGTCCAGGAACAGAACCCCGACGATCGGGATCAGCAATTGCACCAACAACCACAAGGCGGGCGGGATGGGCTTGGGTTTTACATCGGGAGCTACGGCTTGCATAGGGTGTATGGTTTAGGTGTCATTGTCCCAGGGCCTGCTGGCGGTCCAGGTAGCGCTGGAGTTCTTCCTCTTGTCCGAGGGTCTGCGAGATCTGGATGAGGGCTTTGACGACTTGCGCGTCGGTATCGTCGATTTCATAGGCCCTTTCAAAATAGGGTTTGGCCTTCTTCATGTCTTCCAACGCCTTCTTCTGCCATTGTTCGGTCTGTTCCGGGTCGTCGGTCTCGTTGGCCTGGCGGAAAAGCTCGACGGCCTGGTTCAGATACAGGGCGCCGAGGTTGAAGTGCGCCATCATTTTTTTCGGGTCGATGCGGATGGCTTGTTCGTACTGCTCGGCGGCTTCTGCCGGCCGGTCGCTCTGCAGCAACTGGGCGTAGGCCACCCGCTTGAGGTAATGATCGGGATCGTCTTCCACGGCTTTGGCAAACTCCTGCAAGGCTTCTTCCCGAAGTTCCGGGGTCTGCAGATAGAGGTCGAGGGAAAGGTCGTCCAGGTCTTTTTGGGCCTTTTCAAACTGTTGCCTGGCTTGCCGATCGGCCCCGGCGGTTTTCAGGCGTTGATTCTCCTGCGCGAGCAGGGCCTGTCCGCTTTTAACGGTCGACAGCGCGGCGCTAAAGTCTTGGAGATCCTGTCGCTGGATCAGGGCGACCCGGTAGTAAGTATAAGCGATCAGGGGATCGACCTGGTCGGGGGGCGCTTGCTCGTACAATTGGATGGCCTTCTGGGATTGCGTGAGCGCCGCTTCCGTTTCGCCTTTTTGCAGATAGACCTGACCGAGCAGATCGCAGGTCTGATAGCCTTCCTGGATGCTGGCGGCGGCTTCCAGGCAACGGGCGGCCCGGGCAAGCAGGCCCGTCTTCGCACCTTCGTTTTCACGCATCTGGGCGGCATGGAGATGGGTCAGGCCTTCTTGCTGCAGGACGGGTTGCAGGCTCAGCAAGGCCGACGCCACCTTCTTTCCCCAGCGGGGGTCGGCATGTTCGCCGGCCGCGATCAGGTCGGCATGGGCTCCGAGGGCGTCGGGCGGGCCACCGGAAGCTTTGGCCTTGGCCAGCGCCCGGTAGTAGTAGGCTTTGGTCAGGCTTTCGGCATCTAGCAGGTCGGGTTTTTCCAGGGCGGCCGACAGGTCGCGTTTGGCTTGCGAAAAGTCGCCCTGGTTGTAGGCGACGACACCGGCGGTGACTTTGGAGGTTTGGGCAAGCAGGGCCGGACTGTGCCATAGCAGTCCGCCCAGCAGGAGCAGGAGCATGCGGAGTTTCATATCGTTTGGGTTATTGCGCCCGGATGAGCTGGATCTTCCAGCCGAGGTCCATGGCT
The DNA here is from genome assembly GCA_020436865.1 of Saprospiraceae bacterium. Taxonomy (GTDB): domain Bacteria; phylum Bacteroidota; class Bacteroidia; order Chitinophagales; family Saprospiraceae; genus JAGQXA01. Next base: position 1,875 of record JAGQXA010000825.1, read on the forward strand.
ACGATCAGTGGATTGTTGAGGTCGTTGAGTATCCAGAGCGTTTCGGTACCGTCTTGCGATTGCACCTGAAGAATAGGCGCTTCTACCAGCTTGCCGTCGTCGCCCAGTTCCAGCAAATGCCGGCCCGTCTCGATCATTTGAAAGGCCTTGGCGCC
>JAGQXA010000160.1 GCA_020436865.1 Saprospiraceae bacterium
GGAAACAGCAGGCAATACACGAAATCGCTGCAAAGGAACCAAAGCTCATAAACGCTTTCTACGCGCAAGGCGAGCAAGGTGGCTGCCAGGCCGATGATCCAGATGCATCGGCGGATCACCGTGCTCAATTGCCGCGAATTGGCCGAGGGGCGCCACAAAGGGCGATATACATTCCAGCCGGCCATGCTGGAGGCGCTGAGGATCGAGGAATCGACCGACGACATGACGGCGGCAGCCACCGCGCCCAGTCCGATCGTGGCTACCCAGGGATTCGTCAGGTAGCGCACCACATGGGGCAAGGTCGAAGCCGCGTCGGGCGGGGGCTCCAGTCCCATTCCCTGCCAGTCGGCTACTGAGCCGGCTACGCCGATCAGCACGGGTGGAACGGCTGCCACCAGGCAGACCAGCCCGGCAAAGATCGACAGCCGGCGGGCCGTGGCGGCATTCTTCGAGGCCAGCACCCGCTGGAAATAGACCTGCCAGGGAATGCCGCCGAACATCAGTAGAAGGGCATAGTCCCACCAGAACCAATAATAACTACCCAGGGCCTCCCGGCTGGGCCAGGGCGAAGCGGCCGGTCCCATTTTGGCCTCGTAGGCCGACCAGGCCTGGCCCAATCCTCCGACCTTTGCCAGGGCAAAGGGCACGACTACCAGCAGCCCCAGTACCAACAGCAAGAGTTGCACGACATCGGTCACCGCTACCGACCATAGTCCGCCGATGGCCGTGTAGGCAATGGCGATGCAGGCCGACAACACGATGGCAGTCGAGGTTTCCAGACCAAGCACCGTGCCGAAGGTGGTGCCCAGCGCCGTCAGAATAGCCGCCGTCCAGAAGATCTCGCCGGTCAGAGCAGGCAGGAAGAGCACGGCCGCCATGCGTTTGCCGAAACGCTGCTCCAGCGGGTCGAGCATTGTACGAAAGCGAAAGCGCCGCATGCGTCCGGCGAAAAACAGGCCGCCGATCATCAGGCTCAGCGCGTAGCCCCAGGGGGCTTGTACCCACACCAGGCCAAAGCCTTCCGCCGCGGTGTACTCAGCCGTACCGTTGATATACCCCCCGCCGATCCAGGTGGCGCTCATGGTGAAAATGGCCAGTCCGAGGGGCAAGCTACGGCCGGCCAGCATGAGCCCGGTCGCTCCTCCTTCCTCCCGCCCGCGGGCAGCCATACTCCCGAGGTAAAAGAACAGGGCGTAGAAGACCATCATCGAGAAAAATCCGGGCCAGTTGACCGCTTCGTCGGAAAAGAGGCGCAAGCCCAGGCCGGTCAATGACAGCAGCAGCAGGAGGAGCAGGGTAGGGAAAAGCGGATGGCGGGCGATCTGTTTCAAGGGTCGAAGATTGATGTCGAAGCTGCCGGCAGTAGCGGCTGGGAAAATCCACGCGGTTTCGGCGCCGGTATAAAGTTGAAAAAATTCTGCTAATTTTCGGGGAATCAAAACCTCCGCCTGTGTCGAATTCGCCTACCATCCTGCAGAAGGTCGCCGCCTGGGGCGTGCATCTCTTTACCGCCAGCGGGTTGCTGACCGGCTATCTCTCGCTGCTGGCGGTCGGCCGGGGCGACTGGCAGGCCGCCGCCCTGTGGTTGCTGGCCGGGCAGTTGATCGACGGCGTCGACGGCACGCTGGCGCGGGCCTTCCGCGTTCGCGAAGTACTGCCGGGGGTCGACGGCAAGTTGATCGATTATGTGATCGACTTTGCCAATTACGCCATCATCCCGGCCTATTTCATCCATCGGGCCGTGCCCCTGCCGCCGGGCTGGGAGTGGCCGGTCGTGGCGCTGATCCTGCTGGTCTCGGCCCTCTACTACGGCATCGAAGAAATGGTGTCGACCGACTACTACTTCGTGGGCTTTCCGGTGATGTGGAACATGGTGGCCTTCTACCTCGTTTTCCTCTGGCACTGGTCGCCGGTCTGGAATGCGGTCCTGATCGCGATCTTCGCCGTTCTGCACTTCGTGCCCGTGAAGTTTCCCTACCCCAGCCGGGCCACGCGCTTTCGCCCCTTGCATCTGGCCGTGAGCGCGACCTTCCTGATCAACCTGGTACTCCTGATCCTGCAATACCCCTCTCCCCAGCCGGTAGTGCAGGCTTTGGCCTGGCTGACTGCGGCCTATTATGCCGGCATGGCGATGTACGAAACCTGGTTCATTTCCCGAGCCGAAACGCCCGGCCATTGACGATCGCGTACTTGCGCACCCCCTGCTCGACCAGGAAGAAGCCGGGGTTGGTTCCGCGGCGGATATCGTTGTCGGCCGTCCGCGA
>JAGQXA010000826.1 GCA_020436865.1 Saprospiraceae bacterium
ACCAGGCAATGGCAGTCGAGAGGAAAGCGCCGAGGTGGAAGGTCCAGCGTTGGCGTTTCATCTCCTTGGAGGCCAGGATCATATCGTTGCCGAGTTCGACCGCCTTTTTTCGATACTGCTTCAAAAAGCGGATCTTGGTAAAACCCACCAGCAAGCGCTTCATCTGATTAGGACTGATGAAAAGGCCGTAGTAGAAGAGCGCCCCGTAAACCGCCATCAGGACATAGGCTCCGATGAAGGTAAAACCCCAACCGTCGAAATCGGAAAGACGCTCCATGTTCGGCCGGATCATGTTGGTGCCGAATAGCATAAACAGGAACGGTAGCGTACCGACGAAGAAGATCGTGTCGAGCACGATCGTGTAGAGCACGATCGTGGCGGTCTTGGCCGTCGAAAGCTTCTCCTGGGCCAGCACGAAGAAGGCAACCGCCGAGCCACCGACACTGGTCGGCGACACTGCCGAACTAAACTCCCAGATAAAGATCAACTCAATGCACTTGCGCCAGCTGAACTCGCGATTGGACAGAATGCGCAGCCGGGTGGCATAAGACAAATGGCGGACGATCAGCAAACCGACGGTGGCCAATACCCAGAACAAAGTATGCCGCGTCCAGTCGATCTTCGCAAATTCTTCCGGGTCGAACTGCCGCCACAGCAAATAAATGACCACTCCCACCCCCAACAGGATGGGTAGGATCACCCGGTTGAGACGAATGGATTTCAGCACATCCTGCTGCTCCTCCGTAAACTCCTTTTCGATGAGTTCTTCCTGGCTCACTGCATTCGGTCTTGGTTCAACATAACGCACGGGGGCGCCTCCGGTTCGAAATGCCCCCAAAGGTAGCGCAATTTGCGGGATAACGGAATAGGAGCGGCGGCTCTTTCCCCGTGGGAAAAGCAGCAATTTGCGCGGGTCGGGTATCTCTTCTACAGGAGAGCGTTATGCGGGGGCATTTCAGGTAAGCTCCTTCTTCTGATCCGAAACCTTCGTACACCTATGCAAAACCTACTGCTCTGTTTCTGGCCGTTCTTCCTGTTCAACAATGGCCTGCATGAGCGTGCGTACCTGCCGGGCTGTGAGATCGAACTCTCGGCCCTGACAAAAGATCCTTGTCCCGGCTCCGACGATGGCCGCATCGAACTGGAGATTGCCGGTGGTCAACCTCCTTATTACCTCAATTGGACCGATCCTTCGCTTTCCGGAATGCTGCTGGAAGAACTGGGTCCGGGCATCTATGGCGTGACGGTCACCGACCAGAAGGGCTGTTCGGCGAACCTGACGGTCTTCCTCTTTCCGGTATCTCCTCCGCAATATCAGTTGATCCTCGAACCGGGTTTGTGCTTTGGCGTGGCCGACGGCACGGTGCGGTTCGAGTCGGAAGATCCGTTGGAATACCGGATCAACAATAGCGCTTTCGATACGGCCACCGTGTTTACCGGATTGCTCCCCGGTGTGTATTCCTTCTCGATCCGCGACACCTTCGGCTGCACCTACGAAGTGAGCGCCCACCTGCCGACCCCGGCTCCGTTGACGCTGGAACTGCCCGAAACGCTCCACCTGTTCCTCGGCGATACCGGCATGATCCTGCCGACCGGCGACCTGGAACGGTTCGTCTCCTATAGCTGGGAACCGGACCTTTGGTTGTCTTGCTCGGACTGCCCCACACCGCTGACCTTCGCCGAGGAGGAACTCACCTACCGCCTGACCGCCACAGACGAGCGCGATTGTACGCGCGAAGCGGAAGTGCGGGTCGTGGTCGATGCCGGTCCGCGCCTGTATCTACCCAACGCCTTCACGCCAGACGGCGATGGATACAACGACCATTTCCGCCCATACGTCGGCGACGAGCAGACCGAGATCCTCTTCTTTTATGTGTTCCATCGTTGGGGCGGACGGGTTTTCAGCGTGCTGAACACGCCGGCCGCTTCGTTCCCGGGTTGGGACGGCACTCTGGATGGCAATCCGCTCGAACCGGGTGTTTTCGTCTACTACCTCAAGGTGCGGTTTCCCGACGGTAAATTCGAGGTGTTTACCGGCGATGTGCTGCTGTTATGATCCGGTAATTTCGTACCTTTCCCTTATGACCGACCGCATCCAAAAGTGGCGATTGATCCTGGGCAAACCGGCCGATCCGGCCCGGAAGGTAGAGCTTTCGGGCAAAGAGGCCGAACTCGACCGGGCAGTCGAGGCGCTCTACGACTCCAACCGGAAAGGCGGCCTGGGCGATTCGGCTCCCAATGTCAACCGCTGGCTGGGCGACATTCGCCGGTACTTCCCCAAACCGGTCGTGCAGATCATGCAAAAAGATGCGCTCGAACGCCTGGGGCTTTACCAGATGCTGAGCGAACCCGAACTACTGGAGGAACTCGAACCGAGCGTGGAACTCATCGCTACCCTGCTTTCGCTGAAGCACGTCATTCCCGATCAGACCAAAGAAACGGCCCGCCTGGTCGTGCGCAAACTGGTCGAACAGCTGCAGCGGGAGCTGGAAAACCCTATGAGACAGGCCATCTCCGGCGCCCTGGATCGTTCGGCGGTCAACCGGCGGCCCCGCTTGCGGGAGGTCGACTGGCATCGGACGATCCGGGCCAATCTTCGGCACTATCAACCCGATCGCAAACTGTTGATCCCGGAAGTCGTGCTAGGGTACGGCCGGAAAGAGCGCTCCCTGAAACACGTCATCCTGCTGGTCGATCAGAGCGCCTCGATGGCCGAGTCGCTGGTGTATGCCGGGGTGCTGGGGGCTGTGCTGGCTTCGCTGCCTTCCATTCAGACCCATTTCCTCGTATTCGATACGCAGGTTGCTGACCTGACAGAGCAGGTGACCGATCCGGTAGATCTGCTTTTCGGCTTGCAGTTGGGCGGGGGAACCGATATCGACCGGGCGCTGGCCCTGGCGCAAAAACGGGTGGAGCGCCCCACGGAAACCGTGCTGGTGCTGATCAGCGACCTGTTCGAGGGCGGGGATGCCGGCAGCATGCTGGCGCGGATGGCCTCTCTGCAGGCTCTGGGCGTCACGATCGTCAGTCTGCTCGCCCTCGACGATCGCGGGGCGCCCGCCTTCGATCAGGGCCTGGCCACGCAACTGGCAAGCATGGGGATACCCGCCTTTGCCTGCAGCCCAGACCGTTTTCCCTCCCTGATGGGGGCTAC
>JAGQXA010000827.1 GCA_020436865.1 Saprospiraceae bacterium
GCGGTTGGGGGGGAAGCCTTCGGTATCGCCTGCTGGCCGACCGGCCCGCCAACGAGGATTACAGCCTGACCGCCGAAGGGTACTTCCTCCTCGACCTGCTGGTCAACTACCGCCGCGGGCCCTGGGAAGCCGCGCTCACCGTACAGAATCTGCTCGACCGGTCCTGGGAAGAAGCGCAGTTCGCCACAACTTCCCGTCTGTTCGACGAACCGGAGGCGATCGAAGAAATTCACTTTACGCCCGGCCATCCCTTTTTCCTGAAGGCCGGACTGTCCTACACGTTCTAAACCACCATTTTTCAACCAAAATCTATCGCTATGCGACTCCTATTGTTCAGCTTACTGATACTCTTTTCGGCCTGCCAACCGTCTGAACGGCCCTCGCCAACCCAAAGCCGACTGACCGAAATTCCCCGTCTGCTCGACCGGCCGGAATCCACCCGGCACGGCCAGGAGTGGGATCAGGTCCAAAACCGCTATACCCAGTATCGCGACCAGATCCTTTCGGAAAAAGAAGCCGACAAGGCCCTGCTCCAACTCGCGCAGCTTTTCACCGTGGAAGCGCGGGTCACCGGCGAACACGGCCACTACTATCCGGCTGCTTTGCAGACGCTCGATGCACTGCTGGATTCAGCGCCCGACGATCGCGACCTGACCTTCCTTGCACTGACCACCAAGGCCGGTGTGCTGCTTTCGCAACACCAGTTTGCCGCCGCACTGGAAACGGGCAAAGAGGCCCTGGAAATGAATCCCTACAACGCCCAGATCTACGGCGTGCTGGTCGACGCTCAGGTCGAGCTCGGCCACTACGAAAAGGCCGTCGAACTGGCCGACCAAATGGTGGCCATCCGGCCCGACCTGCGGTCTTACGCCCGGGTTTCGTACCTGCGCGAGATCCACGGCCTGGTAGATCCGGCCATCGAAGCTATGCAACTGGCCGTATCGGCCGGACTGCCCGGCACCGAGGAGGCCGCCTGGACGCGCCTGCAACTCGGGCAGCTGTACGAACGCTACGGTCAGCCCCAAAAGGCCGAAGCGCATTTCCTGCACGTCCTGACCGAACGCCCGGCCTATCCATTCGCCCTGGGCGCCCTGGGTAAGCTGGAGCTGGAACGGGGCGACTATGCCAAAGCCGAGAAGTGGTTGACGCAGGCCGCCGAGGCCATTCCCGAGCTGAGTTTTTATGAAGACCTCGTCCGGCTCTACCAGGCCACCGGCCGAAATGCCGAGGCGGAGAAGACCTTAAACGCCGTACTCCTCATGCTGCAGGACGATGTGGCCAGTGGCCACCAAATGAACCTGGAATTTGCGCGCGTCTGCGCCGAATTGATGCACGACGATCGGCGCGCCCTCGAATACCTGCTCCGGGAATACGATCAGCGCCCCGACAACATCGACGTGAACCGGGAACTGGCCGGACTTTACACGCGGATGGGCCAAACCGGCGAAGCCCAGTTCCATCTGAGAAAAGCCGCCCGCACCAACTCCCGGCATCCCGAGCTGGTGAGCCTGCAAAGCGAAATGGGGGTCGATCGCCTTTCGGCAAATTGAATTCCTAAGAGATAGCGTTCGGACCGCCCGAGCGGTCCGAACGCAGCGAATAGCACCCGTTTTGGTTGAACCGGAAGCAGAAGGTAGGGCTCCGCGCCCAGCCCTTCTGCC
>JAGQXA010000161.1 GCA_020436865.1 Saprospiraceae bacterium
GCTCTTGCAGCGGATGGCGCCTGACGAGCGAACGCCCCGTCATAGCCAGCAGGACGACCAAAATGAACGAGGGAAGCCCGAACCAATTGTAGAAAAAGGAGTGGGAGACAAAAGCTCCAAGGCGGCCTAGCCAATTGGCCATTTCGAGATCGCCGCGAAACAGGTTGCGCAGGGTATTGCGTAGCACCTTGTCCTGATCGGCCTGCCAGGTAAAGAGATAGGAGGTAAAGGCGACCAGGAGGTAGATGGACACGAACAGACTTAGCAAACCCAGGAGTTTGGGTACCCGTTCATCGTTGATGCCCAGTTTAAGAGAGAGTTGACCTTTTTTCTGCTTCTTCGCTGCCATACAAAATCCCTAAACGTTTGCGCCGCACAGTATTTGGTTCTGGGGAAACTCCCCGGCTGCTCGTACACAAATGTAGGGATTATAAGTGGGAAGTGCCGACTGTTAGGCGACTTATTCGCGCATCGAATGGGCCGGAACAACTGCCCGCGCCGAGTGCGGCGCCGACCGGGTTCACCCACGCCATTCCCACAACCGGTCTGAAAGAGGAGATCGAGCGCGGCGGCGGGCCGATCGCCGGAAAAACCGGCCAACCGGCCGAAAAAAGGGGAGCGCTCCTGGGGAACTTTTTCGCACAAAAGGCCATCTTTGATGCATCATGGAAACAAGCCCACATATGTCGACCCAGTCTCGCATGATCTTGCCCGGACAATTCGAGCCGGCCAATCACTGGTACCCCAAAGCGCTGAATGCCACGATCCACCCGCTCGTCAACTTCTTCCTGCACCTGAAGGACTTCCGCATCATTCAGCGCTATTGCCACCTGCACCCCAAGGTCAACGCCGATGCCCTGCAATCGCTCCTCTCGTACCGCCCGCGCTACTTCCTGTGGGCCGGAGCCGACCTGATGCACGTGACCAACGAAGACGGCAATCGCCAGATGGTGGTCATCGAGAACAACTCCTGTCCTTCCGGGCAAAAATCCATGCCGCTGACCGACGACAACCAGGAAATGGGCGGCTTTCGCCTGCTCATCGAACGCACCGTCAAACCGTATTTCAACGATAAGAAACGCAGTCTGGAAGGCGATCTGGCCGTGATCTACGACAAAAATCCCATGGAAGCCTCCGGCTACGCCGAAGCGATGGCCGACATCTTCCAACAGCCTGTCCATTACGCCTCCTTCCACCAGAACGATCCCGATCCGGCCGTCCGCTTCCGCGATGGCGTCATGTACGTGCGCAACCAGCAAAACGAATGGCGGCCGATCCGGGCCGCGTTCCGCTATCTCACGCAGCAACCCTGGTCGCGCTTGCCGCTGCACACGAAGACCCGCATCCTGAACCCCATCGCCGCCTGCCTGGCAGGCGGCCGCAACAAGATGGTGGCCGCCAAGGCCTACGACATCTTCAATACCGAGCTAAGCAGCGGCGGGCTCGAGATCGTGACGCCGGAAACGATCTGGGACGTCAGTAAGGCCGAGATCCCCCTCTGGGTGAGCAAACTCGGCGGCCAGGCGGTGATCAAGATCCCCTACAGCAACGCCGGACAGGGCGTCTTCACCATCGTCAACGAACGCGAGCTGGAGGCCTTTATGGAACAGAAGTTCCATTACGAGCGTTTCATCGTGCAAAGCCTCATCGGCAACTACCACTGGAGTTCGACCAGCAGCCGCGGCAAGCTGTACCATGTGGGCACCATGCCCAGCGATAAGGGCAACACCTACGTGGCCGATCTGCGCATGATGGTCAGCGCCACCCCGGGCGGCATCAAGCCGCTTTGCGTCTATGCCCGCCGCGCCAAAAAACCGCTGCTCGAACAGATCGAGGAAGGAGCGGATTCCTGGGACATGCTCGGCACCAATCTTTCGATCAAGAACCCGGACGGCAGTTGGGACTCCGATACGAACCGGCTGATGCTCATGGACCGGCGCGACTTCAACAAGCTGGGCATCGGGCTCGACGATCTCATCGAAGCTTATATCCAAACGGTCTTGTCGATGATCGCCATCGACAAAATGGCCCAGCGGTTGTTCAATTCGAAACAGCAGTTCCGCAAGCGCCTGTTCAAATCGCTGAACGACGACCCGGCGCTGCTCGAGGAGATCTTACTTTGAATGCAACCACGACAAACAGTAAACACATGGTTAACGGATCAGATATCTTATTGGGCAAAGCAGAGGTGATCGAAAAACTCGAGGTCGATCGATGCCCGCCCGGCACCATCAGCCGCTTTTTTCTGCATATCGTCACCGACGGCATGGGCATGCCCGTCTTCATGCCGATCCTCGTCGCCAGCGGCCGCGAGAAGGGAAAGACCCTGGCAGTGACCGCCGCCGTTCACGGCAACGAACTCAACGGCATCCCGGTCATCCAGCGCATGTTCAAGGAGATCGATCCAGGCTCGCTACGCGGCACCCTGGTCGGCATCCCGGTGATGAACGTGCCAGGCTTTGTCCAGATGCAACGCCACTTCAACGACGGCAGCGATCTGAACCGCATCATGCCCGGGAGGGCCGACGGCAACATCAGCGAGATCTATGCCCACCGCTGGCTCGAACGCGTGCTCTATCAGTTCGAGTACCTGATCGACCTGCATACCGCCAGCTTCGGGCGCATCAACTCCTACTACATCCGCGCCAACCTCAACGACCCGGTCAACGCCGAACTGGCCTATCTGCAAAATGCGCAGATCATCGTCAATAGCCCCGCTCCCGACAGCACCGTGCGCGGCACCATTACCGAACGGGGCGGCAAAGCCATCACCCTGGAGGTCGGCGACCCCAATAAATTCCAAAAGGGCATGATCCGCTCAGGCCTGACCGGCCTGCACAATACCCTCGCCTACCTCGGCATGACCGAGGGTGAGATCGAACCGCCGGAAACCGAACCCGTCATCTGCGAGTACTCCTACTGGCTCTATACCCAGGAGGGCGGCATCCTCCAAGTGCTGCCCGGCGTAGCCGACCGCGTACGGAAAGGGGAACGCATCGCCTTCCTGCGCAACATATTCGGCGATCTCATCAAAGAGTACTTCGCTCCCGAAGACGGCGTGGTGATCGGCAAGAGCATCCA
>JAGQXA010000828.1 GCA_020436865.1 Saprospiraceae bacterium
AAGCTGTAGCCCGCCTCGTCGGCCGGTTCGATCTGGAAGTTAAAATTCGATAAGTCGAAGAAGACGTTCTGCGAGGCCTGCACCCGAATGCGGGCCTGGCTGGTGCTCAGATCCGGTACGAACACGATAGCCGAGCCCGTGTTCGGCGTAGCGTTGGCCAGGGTGTAGGGCCAGGTGTTGCCGCCGTCGGTCGACAGCAGAATGTCGACCTGCTGGCAGTTGACGAGGCTGTTGTCGGTATTGGCCACATCCCAGCTGACCTCCACCTGTTCGCCGCCTTTCCAGACGACACCCGCGGTGTTGGGGCTGGTCACCAGGAACGGACCGGCCTCCGCGGTGGCCTTGAACTTCACTTCTTCCCAGGCCACGCCGCCGGCCTCCGGGCTGTTGTCGCGTACGGTGCAGCGGAAGGTCAGGTTGCGGGAGTAGGTCGGCAGCACTTCGTGCGGACCGCTGTCGTTGTTCAAAATGAAACTCAGCCGCGGGAAGTAGCGGTTGGAGGCCGTGGTCGGCGGCAACGAGCGAAAGGAGGGTCCGTCGCCGATCGGCATGCCGAGCGGCGCGGTGGGCCCCAGGTCGTGCTGTTCCCAGCAATAGGTCAGTTGATCGCCGTCAACATCTTCTCCGATCGCATTCAGTTCGAAAGGCGTGCTGATCGGGATGTAGAAGCCATTCTCGTAGAGCAAGCTAACTTCCGGATAGTGGTTTTCGGTGGGCACGATATCCGGACAGATGTTTCCGTTTCCCTGTAAGGTGAAGGGAACGATGTCATCCAACGAGCCGACATGGAAATAATCGTTGGCAGAAAACTGGAGATTTTGATCGCCACAGGAGCCCGCATAGGACATAATGGTGCTGCCACTCCCCGGTTCAAAGGCCTCGCCCGATTCCAGTTGACCGGCCGGCGAGTTGGGACAATTCGACCAGGAATGCAGGGCGCTGAATTGATGTCCGAGCTCGTGGGCCATGACGTTCACGACGATAAAGTCGATATTGGAAGTGCCGAAACAGGTCATGCCCCGGGCCTTGTTCTGTCCGCAGGTAGCTCCCGCCGAAGCTACGCCCGCGATGCCGTCGATACAGCCCAGGGTCAGCACGTGGCCCACATCGAAATTGACCGCTGGAACGATCGACGTGATGGCGGCCGTCGCCAGGTCGAGGATCTCAAAACCAAGATTGGCATTGGGGAAGGGGTCGGTGGCCGGGTTCAGGTATACGAGCAGGTCGTTGTTCTCGATCAGCTCGAATTTAAAGGCCGCTTCCGACAGGAAGATCTCGTTGTTGCGGTTAACAATGGTGGCCATGGTCGCCAGCACCAGTTCGACCGTACTGCCCTGGGCGATGGCAAATTCGCCGGTGCACGACATGGCAAGGTCGTAGACGCGCAGGTCGACCGGCGTTTCGGCCGATTTCTGCCCCGGTGTTTCCGGCAGATCGAATTCCGAAGCGATCGGGTCATCGGCGATTTCGGTCGTACCGCAGGCCATCGGGGGCAGGTCGAGGCTCTCCAGATCGTAATCGGCCGGGTAGTAGGCCATGTAGTACTCCGTTTGATCGAGGGCCAGCGGGTCGATATAGGCGAAGCCCCGTTCGGTGCGGATCATGGCGTGAAAGCCCTTGGGGGTATAGTCGAAGTGCGCCGTCAGACTCCGGTCGTGCAGGCCCCGCGCAGAGTAGGTTTTGATCGAAGGGTACTTGGCGGCAAGGCCTGGCTTCAATACCGGCGATTCCACCAGCTCGAAGGTTTCCCAACGGCCGTCGGGCAGCGGGAGGTCGAGCAGCAGCGGTTTCTTTTTCGCCTCTGCCGAGAATTCCATCGGCGCCTTTTTCAGGTAGTTGCGCAGAGCCGGCAGGTCGAGCGCCAGGCTGCGGAATTGCTGCGGATAGACGTCGCGCAGCGATTTTTGGGTTTGCAATAGGAAATCCTGATCGGCTTCCGACCAGAATTGACCGGTTTGAGCCTGAATCTGGCCGGCCGCCATCCCAAGCAGC
>JAGQXA010000162.1 GCA_020436865.1 Saprospiraceae bacterium
GCCGTGCGGTTGCAGGCGCCGTCGCATTGCCCGTACAAATTGAGGGAGTGGTGCGTCACTTTGAAGTGCAATAACTCGCCCATCATGCTCTTGATCTGCTGGATACGGGGGTCGCAGAACTCCAGCACTTTCCCGCAGTCGACGCAGATAAGGTGATCGTGCTGTTTGTAGCCGTAGGACTTCTCGTACTGAGCCAGGTTCTTGCCGAACTGGTGCTTCTTGACCAGGTCGCAGTTCACCAAAAGCTCGAGGGTATTGTACACCGTGGCCCGGCTGACGCGATAGTTCTGGTTCTTCATGTGAATGTACAGAGCCTCGGCATCGAAGTGATCGTTGCGGCGATAGATCTCCTCCAAAATGGCGAAGCGCTCGGGCGTCTTGCGAAACCCGTTCGTCTCCAGATGAGAAGAGAAGATGTTCTTCACTTCCTTGATGATATCTTCCTCGTTACGCTTGTTCATACCCTATTGGTTAATTGGTTTACTGGGTGATTGGTTGATGGGGCTTCTAAGAAACCAATCGACCAATGGACCAATCAACCAATTTTACTCTATTCTGGTAACAGTTGAAACGATTTCTAAGTTTTGCAGTTGCCGGATGGCCAGGTTGAGTTGGTCGGTATTGGCCACCAGCAGGCTGATCTTTCCTTCGAAATAGCCTTCGTCGCCCCAGATGTTGAACGAGCGGATGTTGACGCCCAGGTTGGTCGAGATCTCGTGGGTGAGGCGTTCGATGATACCGGGACCGTTATCGATGCCGGTCACCTTGAGGTCGGCCACGAAGGTGGTATCGGTCGTTTCGAGCCATTCGGCCTTCATAATGCGATAGCCGAAGTTGGCCATCAGGTGGGTGGCGTTGGGGCAGCTGGCGCGATGGATCTTCAGTCCCGCCGTGGCGGTCAGGTACGCGAAAATATCGTCGCCCTGTACCGGATTGCAGCAGGAGGCGAAGGAATAGTTGTACTGGTCGGCCGGTTCACCGCCGACGAGCAGGCGCGGGCGGCCGGTAAACTTCTTGCGGGTCCGTTTGGGCACGACCTTATCGGCCGGGGCCGGTTCTTCTACCGGTCGTTTCTCGGGTTCGATCTCGATGAGCTTCCCGCCTTCCACCCGGAAGTGCTTCAACTCTTCATGGAGGTGAAGGTGCTCCTTGGCCAGCGCGTAGAAGAGGTCGATCCGCGAGGAGAAGTCGAAATACCGGACCAGCGTTTCGACGCCCGACTCGAAATCGATCTTCAGGTTGCGGAACTTGCGTTCCAGCGCCTCCTTGCCCAGTTCGCCCTGTTGCCGCCGCTCTTCCTTCATGGCCGAGCGGATCTTGGAACGGGCCTTGCCGGTCACGGCCATCTTCAACCAGCTTTCGTTCGGCTTCTGGTTCTTACTGGTGGTCACGCTGATCTGGTCGCCGTTCTTGATCTTGTACCCCATGGGCACGAGCTTGTTGTTGACCTTGACCGCCGTGCAATGATAGCCGATGTCGGTGTGAATGCTAAAGGCAAAGTCGAGGGCGGTGGCGCCCTTCGGGAGGATCTTCATGTCGCCGCGTGGCGTGTACACGTACACCTCTTCGTTGAAGAGGTTGGTCTTGAAATCGCTGAGGAACTCGAGGGCATCGCTATTGGGGTTCTCCAGGATGTCGCGCACGCTGTCGAGCCAGACCTCGTACACATCGGGCTGATTCGAGCTGCCCTTGTACTTCCAGTGCGCGGCGAAGCCGCGTTCGGCGATCTCGTCCATGCGTTCGGAACGGATCTGCACCTCGACGTACCGTCCTTTCGGGCCGACGACGGTGGTGTGCAGCGACTCGTAACCATTGGATTTCGGCGTCGTGATCCAGTCTTTCAAGCGTTCCGGAATGGGCTTATGTACGTCGGTGACGATCGAGTATACCTGCCAGCAGATGGGCTTCTCGCGATAGGGCTCGATGTCGACTACGATCCGCACGGCGAAGAGGTCGTAGATCTCCTCGAAGGGCACTTTTTTGGTCTTGATCTTGTTCCAGATGGAGTAGATCGACTTGGGGCGCCCGAAGATGCGATAAGGCACGTTGATCTCGTCGAGCTGACGGGTCAGCGGCTTGATGAACTCATTGATATAGCGGGTGCGGTCGCGTTTGGTTTCCTGCAATTTGCGGGCGATCTCGAAATAGGCGTCCGGATCGGTGATCTTCATGCAGAGGTCCTGGTACTCGGTCTTGATCGCGTAGAGGCCCAGCCGGTGCGCCAGGGGCGAATAGATGTAGGTGGTTTCGGCGGCGATCTTGAGCTGTTTGTGGCGGGGCATAGAGCCCAGGGTGCGCATGTTATGCAGCCGGTCGGCCATTTTGATGAGCACCACGCGCACGTCTTCCACCAGGGTGCTGAGCACCTTTTTGAAATTTTCGGCCTGCGGGCTTTCGGAATTGAAAGAAGAGTCGAGTTTGGTCAGGCCGTCGACGATCTTGGCGATGCGTTCTCCGAATTTCTGGCGGATGTCGACCAGCGACACCTCGGTATCTTCGACGACGTCGTGCAAAAGGGCGCATACCACGGCCGTCGGCCCCAGGCCGATCTCTTCAGCGCAAATGCGGGCCACTTCGATGGGATGCAGGATGTACGGTTCCCCCGATTTACGGCGCTGCTTGCTATGGGCCTCCACGGCCAGTTCGTACGCCATCCGGATGTTGCGGCGGTCGTCGGGGTCCATCGGACTCTTGATCGAGCGCAACAGCTGGCGGTAGGCGCGCTGGATGAGCCGCTTATCCTCCTCTTTCTGTATGAGCACTTCAGGCATACCAAATAAAATTACTCTTGAACACCGGGGGCGTTCTTTACAAATCTAAGAAATATTCCCGCCCCGCACCCGGTTTTGGATAAAATAATGGTCGCCCCTGCGACGGCCGGCCAAACGGCTCGGCGACGGGCTTCGAGCGGCCGGCGGGAGAGCTTTTCAGCCATCGGGCCGGCATTCAAAAAACTGGGTGAAGTGTGGGGAAGGATGAGCGCTTTAGCGCTATCTACTCAATCCGGTTAAAGTATGAGTATATTTTTAAAATACTTTTATCTTTGCATCGCTTTTTCAATAACAGATAAGCTGGTCGTTGAGTTTCCTGTTTTGCGGGTGTGGCGAAACTGGTAGACGCGCTAGACTTAGGATCTAGTGCCGCAAGGCTTGGGGGTTCGAGTCCCTCCACCCGCACCTGAAGGTCGGTCGCCGGAAGAAGCCGTCAAAGGCTTCCCGGGCCGGACCGACAAACTTCCGCTCATGAGCGAAGTACGTCCCAGGGCACCTCTTTACCGACTACAGAACCGATCGCCCATCTTTGTAGCGTCCAATTTGATCAAAAAAGTATCAACATGCCTAAAGTTGTCAGAGAAGACCTTGACAATCTGAACGCCGTACTCACGGTGACCATCGAAAAACCAGAATACGAGCCTCGCTTCGAGGAGGAACTAAAGAAGTACCGTAACAAGGCCAGCTTCAAGGGCTTTCGCAAGGGTAAAGTACCCCTGAGCTTTCTCAAGAAGGCCTATGGACAGTCGGTGCTGGCCGAGCTGGTCAATTCCATGCTGCAGGAAGAGATCCTGAAATTCCTGCGGGAAGACGAAACCTCCTACCTCGGACAGCCGATCCCCTCCGACGACCAGCAACAGATCGACTTCGATCTGAAATCCCTGGGAGACTACGAGTTCAAGTTCGACCTGGGCATCGCGCCGGAATTCGAGGTGCAAGGACTTTCTCCCGACAGTAAGTTCGAACAATTCGAAGTGACCATCACCGACGAGTTGGTCGAACAGGACCTCGACATCGCCCGCCGCCGGCTCGGCGAACGGGTATCGGTGGATGTCGTGATCGAAGAGAACGACCTGGTTCAACTGCAGGCCCGCGAACTCGAGGGCGACGCCCCGAAAGAGGGCGGACGCGAAGCGACCTTCTCCATCCTCGTCGACCGGATCGCCGACGAAAAGGTCAAGAAGGAAATACTCACCAAGAAAAAAGGCGACGAGTTGCGCTTTAACATCTTCAAGCTCGAAACCAACGAAACGGAAGAATACGCCAAGCGCTACCTGTTGCACATGACCGAAGAAGAGATCGAATCGACCCCCGTCGGCGAGCAATTCATCGGCACGATCACCGAAGTATCGCGCATCCAGCCCGCTGAACTGAATCAGGAATTCTTCGACAAACACTATGGCGAAGGCGAGATCACGAGCGAGCAGGAAGCCCGCGATCGCATCCGCGACGAGATCCGCCAGTTCTACCTGCGGCAGTCGGAAGGACTGCTCTTCCGCGACTTTCAGGAGTTCCTCATGGAAAAGAACCGCCCCCAGCTCGAACTGCCCGACGCCTTTATGAAACGTTGGCTGCAATGGTCGGACGAACAGAACACCGCCGAACTTATCGATAAAGACTACGAGAACTTCGCCGACAGCCTCCGCTGGTCGCTCATCCGGGGTAAACTGGCCCGCCAGTTCGAGATCAAAGTGACCACCGACGAGATCCGCGCCGGCTTCGCCGAACGCATCAAAACCTACATGGGCGGCGCCTTCGGCGACCCCATGCTGCTGGAGCGCACGATCGACCGGCTGATCCAGGATGAGAAACAGGTGGAAAGCGTGGTCGAAGACCTGACCTCCGACAAGCTCTTCGAACGGATCAAAGAAGAGGTTAGCGTGACCCCCAAGCCCATCGGCAACGAAGAATTTCAGGAAGTCGTCCGCAAGGTCCGCGAAGAACAGGCCGCCAAGCAGCAGGCCCACGAGCACGATCACGAGCATTGAGCCCGAACGGAAAAGAATTCGGACAAGTCAACTACCTTCCACGAGAAGTGTTACTATTCTGTAAATTGGCCCATCCCCCGGTGTTCTTGCGCCTGTCGACAAGAAGCCGCCCAGGGTCCGGCCGGATGAATTGTTTAACCCAATAGCCCGAACGCTATTGCTGAAAAGCAACCGACCCACTATGTTCAAGAACGACGAGTTCCAAAAGTATGCGACCAAGCACCTGGGGCTGAACCCCAATACCGTAGATGATTACACGAACCACACGGTCAAAACGCTAGGCAACCTGACCAGCGTCACGCCGTACATCATCGAAGAACGGCAGCTAAACGCCACCGTGCTCGATGTCTTCTCGCGGCTCATGATGGACCGCATTATCTTCCTCGGAGCGCCCGTCTCCGACCAGGTCGCCAACATCGTGCAGGCCCAGCTCCTGTTCCTCGAGTCGACCGACCCCAAGCGCGACATCACCATGTTCGTCAATAGCCCCGGCGGATCCGTCATCGCCGGTTTGGGCATCTACGACACCATGCAGTACGTGGCTCCCGATATCAGCACCATCTGTACCGGACTGGCCGCCTCCATGGGCGCCGTGCTGCTGACTGCCGGCACCAAGGGAAAGCGGACCTGCCTGCAACATAGCCGCGTGATGATCCACCAGCCGCTCGGCGGCATGCAAGGCCAGGTGTCCGATATGGAAATTTCCTACAAGCTCATCAAACAAATGCAGAAGGAGCTGTACGAGATCCTCGCCAACCACGCCGGCCAACCCTACGAGAAGATCGAAACGGATTGCGATCGCGACAACTGGATGACTGCCAAAGATGCACAGGAATACGGCCTGGTCGACGAAGTGCTCGACCGCGCCAACCCGAGGAAGAACGATTAGGGGAAGGAGATGTGAGATATGGGATATGGGATTTGAGTACCCACATCCCACGTCTCATATCCCACCTCTTACGTCCTATGTCCAAACCACCAACTATGCGCAAGAATAAACAAAGCAACTACCGTTGCTCCTTTTGCGGACGCGACAAGTCGG
Organism: Saprospiraceae bacterium; assembly: GCA_020436865.1. Classification (GTDB taxonomy): domain Bacteria; phylum Bacteroidota; class Bacteroidia; order Chitinophagales; family Saprospiraceae; genus JAGQXA01. The sequence continues at coordinate 5,802 of JAGQXA010000162.1, forward strand.
AAGCGCTGATCCTGATCGCCGGGATCGAGGGCCATATTTGCGAGGTATGCGTAGAGCAAGCCACCGAGATCGTCGAAGAAGAGCTGTATGACGGCGGCAAGAAGCGCAAAGAGCAAAAATCCGACTTCCGGCTGCCCGAACAGATCACGCCGCAACAGATCAAAGAACATCTCGACCAGTATGTGATCGGACAAGACGACGCCAAGAAGTACCTGTCGGTAGCGGTTTACAACCACTACAAACGACTGCGTCAACACCTGGGCGACGAGATCGAGATCGAAAAGTCGAACGTGCTGTTCGTCGGCCAAACCGGCACCGGTAAGACGCTCCTGGCCAAAACGATCGCCAAGTTCCTCAACGTGCCTTTCGCCATCGTCGACGCCACCGTCTTTACCGAGGCGGGCTACGTCGGCGAAGACGTGGAAAGTATCCTCAGCCGCCTGCTCCAGGTTTGCGACTACAACGTAGCCGCCGCCGAACGGGGCATCGTATACATCGACGAGATCGACAAGATCGCCCGCAAAGGCGATAACCCCTCCATTACCCGCGACGTGTCGGGCGAAGGCGTGCAACAAGCCATGCTGAAAATGCTGGAAGGCACCGACGTCAACGTGCCGCCCCAGGGCGGGCGCAAACACCCCGAACAAAAACTCGTCAAGGTCAACACCCAGAATATCCTCTTCATCTGCGGCGGCGCTTTCGACGGCATCGAAAAGATCATCGCGCGACGCATCAACACGCAGGTCATCGGCTTCGGCCATGGCCAACGCGAGGAGATCGACCGCGAACACCTGCTGCAGTACATCAACCACCGTGACCTCAAATCGTACGGCCTGATCCCCGAACTCATCGGCCGTTTGCCGGTACTGACCTACCTCGAGCCCCTCGATCAGGAATCGCTCAAGAGCATCCTGACCGAACCCAAGAACTCGCTCGTCAAACAATACTCCAAACTGTTCGAGCTGGAAGGGATCGAACTGAACTTCACCGACGACGCCATCGATTTCATCGCCACCAAGGCGCTGGAATACAACCTCGGCGCCCGCGGGCTGCGGTCGATCTGCGAAGCGATCATGACCGATGCCATGTTCGAACTGCCTTCTCAGAACAATGTCTCGACTTTCGTCGTATCCAGCGAATATGCTGCGGACAAACTCAGCAATTCCAAACTCGGAAAATTAAAAGCGGCCTAGTCCCGGAATAAAAACCCACAGTCTTTTCTTGGTGATCCATGCCGGAATGATTAACTTCATTCTCAACTATGGTATATACATCAATTGTGGGAACATTCTAAACCAACAAAATCATATCTTATGAATGCTGTATTTGGACTAGGACGTTACTTGTATGCCGTTCCTTTCATTGTCTTCGGCCTGTTCCACTTTATGAGCGCCAAAGACATGGCCGGCATGGTGCCTATTCCCGGAGGAGAGATCTGGGTCTATCTCACCGGCCTCGCCCACATTGCCGCAGCAGTTTCCATCATCATCGGCAAAATGGACAAGCTGGGCACGGCCCTGCTAGGACTCATGCTGCTCATCTTCGCCCTGTCGATCCACCTGCCGGGCGTGATCAATTCCGGCGGCGAGGATCCCGGCGCCATGAGCAATTTCCTGAAGGATACCATGCTCGCCGGCGCCGCCTGGATGTATGCCGGATCGATGGCCAAAGACAATGCCGTGATCGGATAGCGAGCGAAAAAATAACGACTAGCCGCATCCCGCCGCCGGGCAGGATGCGGCTTTTTGTTTATGTTTGTCCGAAAGGCCCGTACATGCGTTACTTTGCCGAACTATCCTATCACGGCGGTCCGTTCTTCGGCTGGCAAAAACAGCCGAACCAAATGAGCGTGCAGGAAGCGATCGAACAGGGCATGAGCACGATACTCGGTTCGCCGATCGAGCTGACCGGTTGCGGACGCACCGATACAGGCGTACATGCGCGGCAGTATTTCGCCCATTTCGACTTTTCGGGGGAGTTCCCGGAGCAATTCTTACGGCGCCTCAATAAGTTCCTGCCCGCCGCCATCGCCTTCCGGCGGATCTTTCCGGTCGGGCCCGAGGCGCATGCCCGCTACGATGCCGTTTCCCGCAGTTACGTGTACCAGATCGATCTGCAAAAGAACCCCTTCCGCGGCGATATGGCCTACCACTTCCCTTTCTTCGGGCAGCTCGACCCCAACCTCCTCCAACCCGCCGCCGATCTGCTGCTCGAATACGAAGAGTTCTACCCGTTCTGCAAATCGAATACCGACACCAAGACCAATCGCTGTCAACTCAGCCGCGTAGCCTGGGAATACGCCCCTCATGAACAGACCCTGACCTTCCACATTTCCGCCGACCGCTTCCTGCGCGGTATGGTCCGCCTGATCGTGGGCATGTGCCTCAATGTGGGGTTGGGCAAGCAATCGCTCGAAGACGTCCGGTCCGCCCTCGATCACCAAACGCGTTTGACCCGGTCGTGGAGCGTGCCTCCACAAGGGCTTTTCCTGACCGATATTCGCTATCCCTATGTTTAAACCGGTCTTTTGCCTGACCCTGTTGGCCTGCAGCCTGCTCGCCTGCTCCGGCCCGGCCCGGCTGCACCGGCAGCTCGACCGGCAGTGGGAATCGCCCGAGCTATTCGGCAGCGGCTTTTCCGGTTTTATCCTGCTCGAAGCCGGGTCGGGACGGGTCTTGTTCGAACGACAAGCCGACCGCTACTTTACCCCGGCTTCCAACACCAAACTCCTCACCTTCTACACTGCCCTGCACCTCCTGTCCGACCCCCTGCCCATATTGGAATGCAGCCAGGTCGACAGCCAGCTCTGCTGTCGGGGAGTGGGCAACCCGGCCTTTCTCCATCCGGCCTGGCCGGCCGATTCCGCCCTGTTGCGCTTTCTGCAACAATGGCCCGGAGAACTGTCGCTCGGCGATCCCGGCTTTCCGCCGGAACGCTATGGTCCGGGCTGGGCATGGGACGATTATTTCTATTCCTATCAGGCCGAACGCTCGGCCTTGCCGCTCTTCGCCAATCTCGTACACTTTTCTACCGATACTGCCGCCGACCGGATCGTGGTCGAACCGCCTCGATTTAGCCGATCCACCCATCTTTCACCGGTTGTGCGCCCCTGGCGCGAGGAGACCACCAATCGATTCTATCTGCCGGAAACAGCCCTCGACGATCCCGGCTTCGAGCGGTCCGTGCCTTTCCGGGTCGACGGCCGCTTACTAGCCGATCTGCTGGCCGACACCCTCGGGCGGGCGGTACGGTATGCGCCCGGTCCCTGCCCTTTTTCCGACACCACCTTCACCTTGCAGGGCGCACTTCCAGCCGACAGCCTGTACCGCAGGCTGTTGCAGGAGAGCGACAATTTCATCGCGGAACAGTTGATCTTGTTGTGCAGTTTCCGGCTCAGCGGAGAATTGCGCAGCGAGATCGCCATTCGCTACGCCCTCGACAGTTTGCTCGACGATCTGCCCGACCCGCCTCTCTGGTACGACGGCTCCGGTCTGAGTCGCTACAACCTGATCACGCCCCGCAGCCTGGCCGAACTCCTGCGGAGGATCTACCGGGAACTACCTGCTGAGCGGATCCAAGATCTCTTTCCCGCCGGCGGTCGCGACGGCACGATCCGCGATTGGTACGGTGGAGAGCCTCCATTCGTTTACGCCAAGACCGGTACGCTCCGCCATGTCCACTGCCTGAGCGGATACCTGCTGACAGACCGCGGCAATTGGCTGGTCTTCAGCTTTATGCACAACCAATTTCCGGGAGGCTCGGCTCCGGTGAAACGCGACATGGAACGGATGCTTCGCTTGATCAAAGAGCAGTATTGAAGGCTTTGCGATCGGCCTGCGGCAGGCTTAGCTGGGCCTTTTCCGCCATGGCCTGCAGTCGCCGGTCGGCCCGCTCGAAAACCGAACCTTCGTCGAAATGAGGGGCGCCGCCGTGCCAGTCGCCAAGCGGTGCGCCCGCCGGCAGGCCAGTGAGCAGTTCGATGCCTTCGGCGATATCGGCTACCGCCCAGACATGGAATTGGCCCTGACGCACCGCTTCGACCACTTCTTCCCGCAACATGAGGTCCGACAAATTGCCCGCAGGGATCATTACGCCCTGCTCGCCGGTGAGCCCGGCGGCCTGGCAAACCGCAAAGAAACCTTCGATCTTCTCATTAATGCCGCCGACCGCCTGTACCTGGCCCCGTTGATCGACCGAGCCGGTCACCGCGACCGACTGGCGCAGCGGGATGTCGGATAAGGCCGAAAGCAAGGCGTAAAGTTCGGCGCTCGATGCGCTGTCGCCTTCCACTTCCGAATAGCTCTGTTCGAAGACCAGGCGGGCCGACAATCCGAGCGGATTCTCCCGGCCGAAGAGCTGGGTGAGAAAACCGGACAGGATCAACA
>JAGQXA010000829.1 GCA_020436865.1 Saprospiraceae bacterium
CGCAGGTAGTCGAGGTAGACCGTAGACGGGGCCAGGAAGGAAGATACGATGAAATGAAAGCCCGTCATTTCTATAGCATCCACCTCGTCGGCGGAAGTATTGGCCGAGCTGCTCGACAGGTTGGCGAACAGGTTGGTTTCCAAGTGGTTTGAGGCATTGATCCGGGCCAGGATGGCAGCGTCCTGCATGGTCTGGCTCGGATAGCGGATCAAAGGGTAAGTGATGTTCGTCGCGAAGCCATTGGAAATGGTATCGAGCATGATGGCCACCAGATTGAGGGTATCGAAGCCAAATTCGCCCGACTGCCGGTACAGAACCCGCTCGATCGGCTCGTCGGCGCTGCTGAAGCCGAAGCCCGTACTGTTAGTTACTTCCGCAGCAAATTCGAACAATACGGGGCCGGAAAACGACATCGCCGTGCGCACGAACTTGAAGCGCGGCCCGGGGTTCATTCCGTCGCTGGCATAGTTCAGCACGCCGTCGACCACTTCGAGGGTGGCGTACCCCCCGACCGGCTCCCATTTGCTGAGATCGACCGTGCCCGACTCGAAGTCGTCGAAAAAGATAAAAGTATCGTCGCCACTAGCAGCCGGCGCGGCATCTGTGTTGCCGTAGTACATGCGGATGACCAGCGAGCCGCCGGAAGTCAGCATGGGCACTTTCACCCAAACGATATTGTCGGGATTGGTCGCCAGACTATCCATGAAATACGGCAAGGGGTTGCAATCGCCGTCGGTGAACCGCAGGTCGGAACCGTCGGCGTTCAGTTTGCCGGCCGAAACGAGTGCAGCGGTATTGATCTCCAGTTTCACCTGAAAATCCGTAAAGTCGCCCCCCAGGCTGTTGTCGATGGTCACTTCCTGGAAGTACTCCCAACCGGGCAAACAATCCTGGCCGAACGAAGGCCAGGCAAAAAGCAATGCGAAAAGGATAATTGATGGTTTCATAAGCGAGGTTTATTTCTTTCTCGCTAGATACTATTTTTTTTGGATATGGGATGTGGGAAATCTCATATCCCAAATCTCACTTCTCACATCCCATATCCCATATCTCAAATCACATCCGAAGACGCTCCAGCCGCGCGTCCAGTCGTTTTTCCTTGGCGAAGTATTCCATGACCATCACATAGCCGTCTTTCGAAGGGAAGACGCTGGCCCGGTCGCTGTCGGAATCCAGGCGGATCTTGTCGCGCGTAAAGGCGCCATCGAGCAAGGTGCAGGTGTACACGCTCAGGCCGTTCTTTTCTCCCTTGCGCCGTTCGAAGTTGAGAAAGCTGACGGTGACCACGTCTTCGTTCGGCTGCATGTAGGAGAAGTCGAAAGCCCCGATCGATTTGGCGGCAAAGCCGAGCACCATCGGGCCGGCCAGGGCGGCGCCCTTCATGGGTAGTTCGACGGTCCGCTGGTCCTTCTCCAGGTGCTCGACCGTTTGCAATTTCATCGTGGGATCGAGATAGAGCAATAGCGCGTCTTTGATCGTGACCAGTTTATTGAAAGTGGTGAACCCTTCCATCGCGGCCACCACACTACCGTCGGGGGTGATGTGCAAACCGTGCAGCATCAGGTTGCCGATGCCTTCGACCCGGCCTTTGCTATCCATTTCGAAGTGCTTGCCGAGGCTCTGCTCGTACGACAGATACGACTCCTTCTTCTCCTTCCCGCTGCGATCGAGCTCGATCAGGGCCAGTCCCTGCGGCCGGTCTTTGATCATTTTGTCGTCCGGACCGAAGTATTGCCCGCCGAGCAGGATCCGGTCGCCGGAAACCGTCGCATCGGTGAGCCAAACGGTGTTCTCCATTTCGGAAGCGCGGTAGGTGAACAGTTCCTTTCCGGTTTGCAGATCGACGGCCAGCACGTCGAAATACATGGCGCGCGACATCAATCCGTCGCGGCGGCCTACAAAGCTCAATACGATGTTTTCATCGGCTGCCAGAAAACCGGCCGCTTCGAATTCCTCGCGGTCTTCGTTGCTGCTCAGTTTCCAGGACTTGCCCTCTGGGTCATTGGGAATGAAGCGGATCTCGTATCCGGTCTTGCTCATCGCCGATTTCTTGGCGGTCGTCGTGCTGTACGACATAAACCCGCCCGGCACGGCCGCCAAGGGGAAATACCCCTGGCTGGTCATCGATTCGGCGTACTGCGGATGGTCGTAGATGGTATAGCTGAGCGTGGTGCGGTCGACCGACTTCCCTTCACTGTCGAGCAGTTGCACCCAGGATTTTTCCTCTTCAGTATCGACCAGGCGCACGGCCAGCAGGTCGCCGTTGTAGGCCACGGAGGTCACACTAAGGCTGTTGTTGCCCTTGAAGGTTTTCTTGCCGACCGGTTCCAGGTTCTGGTCTACCAGTTGCAGCACATATTCCATTTCACCGCGCTTGTCGCCTTTGCGGTGGTGCAGGAAATAGTATCCCTTCACCTCGTCGCCGCTTTTGATGATGCCGGTGCTGGTCATGACCACCGTTTCCAGATCGCCGAACGATCGTTTTTGGGCTGTGGCCGGAGGAAGCAGAAATGCCAGGAGAAAGATTCCGAATAGGGTTTGTAGGATGCTGGAGTTCTTCATGATCAGGTTTTTTGAAAATTGAAATAGTTGATAAAAAATGGATTTTAGTCTTTGGCCGAAATGATCCCTTCCTGCGCTTTCGCGAAAGCGGTCTGAATGGCCCGGCTCCCGGGATAGCGGCTTTGCTTATCCGCGAGATAGGCCCGGCACAGATGCAGCATTTCACTCGATCGCATCTGCCGGAGCATCCGCACCACCTGTCGCGCGACCGGGTCGTCGAAGTAGCGCGGTGGCGGCACGCAGCGATCGAAATCATGGTCTTCGATCGCCTGGCAGGTGGCCAGCAGGCTGCGGCCGACCAGGGCATGCAGATAGGTGTCGTCGGGGCGGCGTTGCAGGAGCTTTAGGGCCGTGTAAAGGGCATGTGCGGTAGCGCCTTCCGCCAGGTAGCTTTCCGCGCATTCGCGGGCGGCCCACTCGACCCAGGGTTGTGGTTGCCCGTCGCCGTCAGACGGCCCGGTGTCGAGGAGACTGTCAACCCGCAGGATGCGATCGTCGAGCGCGGGATGGGTGCGCAAACTATCGTGGTCCCAGAAGGATTCACTCTCCTGTTCGCCAAACTCGCCGCCGAACAGGAGGTCTTCTTCCTTGACCCAACGGGCCTTGAAGGGATAATCGGCCACGTGCAAGGCCCGGTGCAGGTCGATGCTGTCGGTGGCGTAGAAGGGGTCGGTTTTTAGCTTGGCGAGCGTTTGACCGGCCGCAGCGGCCGGCGCCCCGGTCGATCGCAGGAACAACAGTCCGAGCGAATCGGCCTCGACTTCATGCGCCCGGCTATGCCGGCGCTGGCCGTACACGATCTCTTGCAATTGCCCGGCCACTTCTTCCGTGCGCCCTTTCCGGATCGCCTTTTTCATCTGCCTCCGGAATTCCCGTTGCCCGAGCTGATCGGACAGCGCAGCCCTGGCATCGAGCTTGGCGTACAGGTGGCGGAGTTGATCGTGCGCCAGTTCATGGGCGAAAACGAAAGCTAGTTCTTGCCGGTCGGACAGCAGTTCGAGCAGTCCGACATTGATGATGAAAATGCCGTTTCCCAGGCTCAGCGCATTGGCCGTCGGCGAGCGGCCGATAAGGATCAGCGGGTCGGGTTCGAGTTGATTGGCCCGGATTATCTCCTGAAAGATCGCTTCCACATAGACTTGTACTCCCGGTTCAAAAAGGAATTGCTCGCCCCGCAGCAGATCGAGCAAACCCTCATGACGATCCATTAGCGCTTCCGCGTATATTTCCCGGGAAGCGACAGGCGCTTCGGCCAGCGCGAGCTGATAACGGGAGTCCAGATTACGGATCAAAAGCAGGGAGTCGGCCGGCACACAGGAAGAAGGCACAAACTCCACCTGCCCATGAGCGGCTACTACCCACAAAAGGAGGTGACCAAACAAGAACGGCCGGAGTCGGCGAAGATTGATTCTAGGCATCATTCAGGGTTGGAGTTCACAATTCCTTGAAGATATATCATTAATTTCGGGTAGACTCAAAAGGTAATCAACGCTTCGATTTTTTTGTTACCGTCAGCGACGGCCAATGTAGAAGTGGTTGAGCATCCCACACGACTAGAGTGCCGGTAATAGGATTTGAGATTTGAGAGAAATCTGACGGTAACAGAAAGCCCAAAGAATTGATTACCTTTTGTGTCTTTCTGAAATTATACTCAACCGAAAGTGGTTGGGGCTTCTCATTCCGCTTTCGCTTAAGCATCTATCTTCTTAAAAAAACGAAATGAAACACATCAGCCTCTTTCTCTGTCTTTTTTGCGTCTGTTCCCTCCATGCCCAAGACGCCCAGTTCCATCCAGGTTATTACGTGACCATGAAAGGCGACACCATTCGAGGTTGGCTACGCTTCAATCTGGCCACCAAACTGAACCGCGAACTCAAGTTCAAGTCCGATCCGAAACAAGAGGAATTCGTGATCCTGACGCCCGATCACATTACCAGTGCCCTGCTCGACGACCGGCACCTGATCGTCAGCAAGCAGATCGAACACTACGGCCAGCCGGTCGATCTGTTCCTCTTCCGGTTGGCTTCCTCGGGAATCGACCTGTTCGAGTACCAGGGGGCCAAAGGGCCCTATGCGCCGATGTACTTTCTGAGCCGCGCCGGGCAGGTCAGCCTGATCAATCGCAACAATCTGGCCGGCTTTATCCGCGCTTATTTTCCCGACTGCCCACTCTTGCTGGAAAAAGCAGAGGAATACCGCTATAAAGAATCGAGTTTGATCGGACTGGTGGAGGACCACGCTTCCTGCACGGATGCCGAACCGTTCTACGTGTATCAGGAACCTTCGGCAACCAGGTTCTGGATCGGCGGCACGCTCACTCAGCAGTTTACGCGCTTTTCATTTTCCAATTTCAGCTACGAAGACGTCCATCCGACGATCGCGAATTTCGGCGGCGGTCTGCTGCTACGGGCCTATCACGGCCGCATCACGGAGGAAATCGGACTAAACTACCAACAGCAGGCATACCGGATCGACGATTTTCAGCCGCATGTGCTCGCCGAAGTGTCCGACCTGATCATCGACCTGAAGCTGCTGGAGATCCCTCTGGCCTTCGGATATGAATTTTATTCCGGCCCGTGGACGCTCTCTCCGGAAATCGGTCCGGTACTGACCTGGAGCCTCGGCAGCGAGTTTCAGGACGTCATCACCACCCCCAGCGGCGAAACGGAAGATCAGTACGTGCACGATCTGCGCAACTTCGATTTCGGCGTGTTGGGCGGTCTGGCCCTCCGCTATCATCTGCAGGAGCGCTTGCAACTTCAAGTCCGCTATCGCTTCTACTGGCTGAACAACGTATTTCGCTCAGAACCTTTGCTCAACGGCGGAACCTTCCACAGCTTTTACAAACAACGGCACGAGATCGGGATTTCGGTCCTCTATCTGGTGAACTAAAAAAAAGCCCCCGACCGAACGGCCGGGGGCTTCTTCATTCAACTCGGATCCACTCAACGCTTAACGATCTTCTCGAACTTCAGGCCTTGCACGCCCATATCCACCGCCAGGATGTAAACGCCCGCCGGAAGTCCGGACAGGTCGAGTATCGCCTGCCGGTCGCC
>JAGQXA010000830.1 GCA_020436865.1 Saprospiraceae bacterium
ACCGGTAAGCAGGGCGATCCGAACACCACGATCGAGGTCGATGTGCGCAAGGCCGACCAGGCCTACGGCGTACCGCCCAACGCCATTCAAACCAACGGTACCCTGGCCACCAACGATGCGCGAGTGCTCGATGCCTTCTTGCTCGACGACCAGATCCAGTTCGTCGGCAATACCGTCGATTTCAATACCGGCCAGGCGGCGATCTACCACGGTATTATCGATAACCTGAGCACGACGCGCGACATCACTGGCTATATCGTGAACGGCGGCGCCGACGACCTGGGCTATCCGAGTATCGCGTACACCGGCCTGGAGGCGGGCGACGAAGACGCCATCATCGTGGCCAGCCACAGTTCGGCAACCCGCTTCCCGGGCTGCTCGGCGCTCTACTTCGACAACGATCGCAACCATTCCGAACTGGTCACGATCAAAGAAGGGTTGAACTATATTGGGAACATTCCCAATACGGAAGACGAGCGCTGGGGCGACTATTCCGGCAACCAACGGAAGTACGACGAACCTGGCACCGTGTGGGCCGTCTCGTCCTTCGGCGAATCGAACACCGATAACGATACCTGGATCGGTCAGCTGGCCCGCCCGGACCTGAATGTCGCCACAGCTGAAGTGGAGGAGGAGCAGCTTTCGCTTCTGGCCTTCCCCAATCCGGCCCGCGAGCTGGTCACCGTCGAATTCGATGCCGGGCAAGCCGAGCGCGTGCGGATACTGGTCACCGACCTGACCGGCAAGCCGCTGGCAAGTTTTATGGACGATAAGCCGAAAAAGCCGGGTAAGGCCGTCTTTTCGTTTTCGACCGACCCCCTGGCCACGGGCGTGTATTTCGTCACGGTGCTGGCCGACGAAAAGGTGATCGCTTCACAAAAGGTGGTCGTGCAAAAAGATTAGAGCGCCTGATCCTCCTGTAGTACGATCTCCGTGGCGCCAAAACCGTAGCGGGGGTGAAACTCGTTTCGGAAGGTGATCACGTCGGGATTTTGCAGTAGGCGGGAGGCGATCAGATCGCGGAGCCGCCCTTTGCCCACTCCGTGAATGGCAAAAACCCTGGGAATTCCCAGGTGGATGGCCTTAGCGAGAAATTCGTCGAAACGAGCCAGTTGCAAGCGCACGATCTCGGCATTGCTCATCTTGGCGTGATTGGCGCTGAGTCGTTCGATGTGCAGGTCGATCTCCGGCAAGAACTCGGCAAAGGCCTGCACGTCGTGTGGATCGACGAACGAATGGCTGCTGCGGTATTTCCACGGACGAGCGTTTTTCTTGGAATAGGTCTGCAGGTCTTCTTTGGGCTTGGTCGGCTCGACTTCCCGCGGATCAAACAGCAGATACCAGTGCACCTGCTGGTCGAGGATCGGCGCCGTTTTCACCTTTCGAAAAAACTGTTGCGGCTTGATGCGCAGCGTCTTCTGCCGGCGGTTGGTCGTACCTTTGACCGTCACCTGCCAGCATTCGACGGCATAGAACGGACTGTCGTTGAGCTGGTCGAAGGTCAAGGCGCCGATCTGCTGGATCGACTCGCCGGGCAGCCGTCCGTGCCGCTTGTCGCGCACAGATCCCTTGATCCCGAATTCCACGGAATAGACCAGTTCGACTGGCGTGTCGTTGATCAGCCAGACTTCGTACTGCTCGGTATGGCCGTCGGCATGCCGGATCGGCAGGAACCCCAGTTGCAAGCCCAAGCTCTTCAGGATCGCGTACTGACCTTCGCCTTTGGGCAATGGCGGGGGTTGCGGCGGCGTCGCCTGCCTGGCCGGCACGATCCGGGCCTTGACCGTGGATCGCGGGCTTGCTTCTTCGGCATCGACCCGGATCAGATCATCGGCAAAGGCCGGGATGACCATGTCTTCCCCCTCCAGAAAAACGCCGACCATGCCGTCGTCCAGCCACTCCTGTACGATCCCCCGATCGCCGGTATGCTTGAATTGTACGCGGGTGCCGATGGCAAAAAGCATGGGTTGGTTGGTTAGTTGATTGGTTTATTGGTTAATTGGTTAATTGGGGGATTGGGGGATTGGGGGATTGGATCCAAGGGTCCAGTGGTCCGAGGGTCCCTGGGAGGCGCCCTTGCTCCATCGTTCCAGCGAAGCGGCCCCCTCTGCCAACGGTATCTGCCAACTGTTCTTTCACCCCTTTCGTTCCACAAAATTAAATAAACGGATTTGGTCAGCCATGTGTTTATGCAGAGAAAGCTTTTCCTTGCTACCTTTGCGTATTCTCAAACCACATAAACCGGTAGTTATGGACATGCAACGCAAGAACATTCCCTCCGGCGCCCCCTGGGAAGAGATCGTCGGTTACTCCCGCGCGGTGCAGATGGGCCCCTTTCTGGAGATTGCCGGCACGACGGCTACGGAAAACGGCAAGGTCGTGCACCGGGGCGATGCCGCCGCTCAAACGCGCTTCATCCTGGAGAACATTCGTAAGGTGTTGGAAGAGAACGGCTTTTCGCTTGCCGACGTAGTCCG
>JAGQXA010000831.1 GCA_020436865.1 Saprospiraceae bacterium
ATCTCATATCCCCTAAGACGCTTTTTTCCCCACCTGATCGGCGCCCTTCACGGGTACCATCGGAGCCTTATTGATCTTGTTTTCTTTCTTCTTGCCGAAGGTCACGCCCATCATGATGCTGAGAAAGATGGGCAACGCCAGCACGGTAAGCCACCACTGTCCCAAGAAACCGGCGGCAACCACAACCGCCATCATCAGATAGAACCGAAAAACAACGCCGGCAACGCTGAGTTTGAAGAACATAATTTTGTGATTTTGAAGTTTTGCGAATAATAACCCAAGTAAAATTACCTCGTTATCGATCGATCCGGCCTGACGGATATCATGCCCGAAAGTGATTTTTGTCATTGTCTTTTTGCCGGAAATTCTTAGGAAACTATACCCGGTTCCCAGGTGTTCCCAATGAACCAATCCCCCAATGAACCAATCCCCCAATGAACCAATTAACCAATCCCCCAACGGAATGTCCTTCAAACTCGTTTCTCCTTTTGAGCCGACCGGCGATCAGCCACAGGCCATTCAGCAGCTCGTCGACGGAGTCGAAAGCGGTGAACGTGCGCAGGTGCTGTTGGGCGTGACCGGCTCCGGCAAGACCTTCACCATTGCCAACGCCATTGCCCGCTTGAACCGACCCACTCTGGTGCTGACGCACAACAAGACGCTGACCGCGCAGTTGTACGGCGAGTTCCAGGATTTCTTTCCCGATAATGCGGTCGAGTATTTCGTGTCGTATTACGACTACTACCAGCCGGAAGCCTACATCACGGTGACCGACACTTACATCGAAAAGGACCTTTCCATCAACGAGGAGGTCGACAAGCTGCGCCTGCGCGCCACCTCTTCGCTGCTCAGCGGCCGGCGCGACATCATCATCGTGGCTTCGGTGTCGTGCATCTACGGCATGGGTAATCCGGAGGACTACAAAGGCAGCATCATTCGCATCGAACAGGGGCAGGTAATATCGCGCAACAACTTTCTCTACCAACTGGTGGAGAGCCTGTACTCGCGCACGGAAGCCGATTTCCGGCGCGCCACCTTCCGCGTGAAGGGCGATACGGTATCGATCAATTTGCCCTATGTCGAGTACGGTTATCGGGTGACCTTCTTCGGCGACGAGATCGAGGAGATCGAACAGATCGAGACGGAATCGGGCCATCGCATCACCACCCTGAAGAACGCCGCCATCTTTCCTGCCAACCTGTATGTGGCCCCTCGGGAACGCATACACCAGATCGTGCACGAGATCCAGGATGAACTGCATAGCCAGGTCCAGTACTTTGAGCAGGAAGGGCGTTTTCTGGAAGCCAAGCGGGTCAAGGAGCGGACATCCTTCGACCTGGAAATGATGAAAGAACTCGGCTATTGCAATGGCGTGGAGAACTATTCCCGCTTCTTCGACGGCCGCAAGCCGGGCACCCGGCCCTTTTGTCTGCTCGACTACTTCCCCGATGATTTTCTGCTGGTCGTCGATGAAAGCCACGTGACCATTCCGCAGGTGCGGGGCATGTGGGGCGGCGACCGCGCCCGCAAGCTCAATCTCGTCAACTTCGGTTTTCGGCTGCCGTCGGCGCTCGACAACCGGCCCCTCAACTTCACCGAGTTCGAGTCGCTGGTCAATCAGGTGGTCTACGTCAGCGCCACCCCCGGCGAATACGAACTCGAGCAGACCGACGGCCTGATCGTCGAACAGCTCATCCGGCCCACCGGTCTCCTCGATCCGCCCATCGATCTGCGGCCCAGCTTGAACCAGATCGACGACCTGCTCGACGAAGTACAGGAGCGGGTACGGCGCAACGAACGCGTATTGGTGACCACCCTGACCAAACGCATGGCGGAAGAACTGACCAAGTATATGACCCGTTTGGGCGTCAAGGTGCGCTACATCCACTCCGAAGTCGATACCATGGAACGGGTGGAGATCCTGCGCGACCTGCGACTGGGCGGCTTCGACGTGTTGGTAGGAGTGAACCTGCTGCGCGAAGGCCTCGACCTGCCGGAAGTATCCCTTGTCGCTATCCTGGACGCCGACAAGGAGGGCTTCCTGCGCAACGACCGCTCGCTGACGCAAACGGCCGGCCGCGCCGCGCGCAACGCCAACGGCCTGGTCATCTTCTATGCCGACAAGATGACCGACAGCATGCAGCGCACGATCGACGAAACCAATCGCCGCCGCGCAGTCCAAATGGCCTACAACGAAGAACACGGCATCACGCCGCGGACCGTTTCCAAAAGCCGCGAGGAGATCCTGCAGGCCCGCTCCATCCTCGACGTGCGCGGAAAGCAGCCTAACGCCTATATCGAGCCGGAGGAGCCCAGCCTGGCGGCCGACCCGGTTCTCGGTTATCTGACGCGCGATCAGCTCGAACGCATGATCGAAGAAACCGAACTCAAAATGCGCGAAGCCGCCAAGGAACTCGACTTTATTACGGCCGCGCAGTACCGCGACGAGGTGTTTGCGTTGAAGAAGCGGCTGAAGGAGGCGGG
>JAGQXA010000832.1 GCA_020436865.1 Saprospiraceae bacterium
GATTTCCGCCCCTACCTCTATCGCACCAAGGACTACGGCAGCACCTGGACCCGCATCGACCAGGGCATCGCCGCCGAACATTTCACCCGGGTGGTGCGGGCCGATCCCAGCCAGGAGGGCCTGCTCTATGCCGGTACCGAAAGCGGCATGTACCTTTCGTTCGACGACGGCGCCCATTGGCAGCCCTTTCAGCTGAACCTGCCCATCGTGCCGATCACCGACCTGGCGGTCAAGCAAGACCACCTCATTGCCGCCACCCAGGGGCGCAGCATCTGGATCATCGACGATCTCGGCCTGGTGCGCCAGCTCCGGCCCGAACTGGCCCGGAAGGAAGTTCACCTGTTCGCTCCCCTACCCACTTACCGCATGCTGGGCTCACAGGCCAAGGAACCCAAGAATGCCGGCCTGAACCATCCCGACGGGGTCATGGTGCACTTCTACTTGCGCGAGGCTCCCGATTCGACGCAGGAAGTGTCGCTGAGCTTCCGGGAAGCCGACGGCGATCTCATCCGTACCTTTTCCAGTAAGGCGAAGGAGGAAAAAGACAAACTTACCGTCGAGCAAGGCGGCAACCGCTTTGTGTGGAATATGCGCTATCCCGACGCCAAGAAGTTCGAGGGCATGGTCCTTTGGTGGGCCGGTCTGCAAGGCCCGCAAGCCGTTCCGGGCGCCTATCAGGTGGAGTTGAAAGTAGGAGAGCAAGTGGAAACAGTGGACTTCACGATCCGCAAAGATCCGCGATCGCCGGCTCAACGAGCCGACTTCGAGCAACAGTTCGCTTTCGTCAGCGAGTTGCTCGACAAGGTATCGGAGGCTCACCAGGCGGTGATCGACATCCGCGAAGTGCGCGCCCAACTGAAGAATTACACCAAGCGCCTGAAGGGAGAAGAGAGCTGGCAACCGCTGATCGAGCAGGCCGGGCGGATCGACAGTCTGCTGACCGATATCGAGGAAGAGCTGTATCAAACGAAAAACCGAAGCTCGCAGGATCCGCTCAACTTCCCGATCCGGCTGACGAACAAGCTGGCCCACCTGAACGCCGTGATCGGCGAGGGCGACTATCCGCCTACCAGCCAGGCCCTGGCGGTCAAACGCGAACTGACCGAGCTGATCGACGAACAACTACGCCGCTGGGAGGAGGTGCGATCAACGGAGCTGCCCACTTTCAACCGCATGGTCAGAGCGCTGGAGATCGATGCCATTCTGTTGCCCAAGAGCGAATGACCCTCTGAAAAGACTGTTGCATGGAAATCGAACCCATCGTATTCAATCCTAGGAATCCCGGCCTGGGCCTCGACTTCTGGGTGGCCCTCGGGATCGCCTGTCTGGCCGGCATCGCCCTATGGCGGATCAACCGCCGGCAGCGCGAACGAAAGACGGCCGGCAGTCTGCAACCGGTTTGGTCGCTGCTGTTCTTTATCGTACTCCTGATCGGAGCCGGCACTTCCGCTTTTTTTTGCTGGATGAATACCCGGACCGGGCCGGTCGTGATCACTTCCGAGTACCTGCAAACGCCGATGGGACGCACCCCGTGGTCGGAGGTGCAGAAGATCTATTTGCATACCGATCAGCAGCGCTCCCTGATCGACCCGGCTTTGAAGACGGGAGAAGTAACCAAGGTGCTGGTCGTCGAAGGCAAGAACGGGATCACCCATCTCCTGTGGGAAGATCAGTACGATCTGGCCGCCATTCTGGAGGCCATTGAAAAAGCAAGGGGGGAAGAATTGGAAGAAGGGGAAACTCCCCGATAGCGGCCGGCATACGGCCGCTATCGGGGAAGCTGAAGCAAAGAGCGGATCACTTGATCCGGACCTCCTTGCGAATGATGCCGGTAAACGAGCGCAGTTCGATCTCGTAGGCGCCCGGTCCGTACTTACTCAGGTCGATCTCGTAGATGGTGTTGACCGGCAGGTCGAGCACGTTTTCGCGCATCAGCACATCACCGGAAGCGCTCTTCAGAATGACATCGCTCAGGTTCACGCTGATGGTTTCGAAATCGATATAGTAGATCTGGTTTTCCTCGTCGACAAAGAATGACCAACTATCGCCCTCTGTGACCTTCAGGGACTGGTCGCCGGCAAACCCTTCCTGGTCGCTAGCCACGCCAGATTGACCAAACAAAATGCTGCCGCTGCACAACAGGAAGAACAATAGGATCAGGTTCGTTTTAGAGTTCATGGCATAGATTCGTTTAACAGGTTTGTGGCACAAAATTATTGACAAAAGTAAGTATTAAACGCAAGTTAGAAAACCGCCAAGGCCAAATGTGTCGGCTGAACAACCACCAACGAAGCCTGCCAAAACAGGCGATTATTTCACCCTTTAGGTGAAACGAAAAACTAAATCACAGTGAGCAAGGTGAAAATCCGAACGAAATTCGGAAAAAAGCCATCCGGAACAATTTAAGAAAAATTAGATATTTTTCCGGAGCAGGTTGATCGTTCGTAAGGTAAGCGACATTATAACGCCACCTTTAGAGGGAATATTTTTTGGGGAACAGCCAAATTTTCAAAATCCAATTGAGCTATCCTCAAGAGCGGTACAAAATTAGCGCAATTTCCCGGCTTTATCCAAAATATCCACGATGTTTTTATAAACTTTCCCGGGGCGGTCGAGAAGTTCGAGGGGCGGTAGCCAGACGGCCTGTTCGATATCTTCTTCCTGTTGGGGCACGAGTGCGGATTCCGGCGCCGACATCCGGAACCAATGGGTGATCTTCAGTACCCTACCCTTCTTCTCTTCGCGGTACATATGATAGGTTTGGCCGAGCGGATCGCCGAGTTGCATCCGGGCCAATCCGGTCTCTTCGGCCACTTCCCGCAGGGCTGCTTGCGCGACCGTTTCGCCCGGATCGATCTTTCCCTTGGGGAGATCCCAATGCCCTCTCCGGAAGATGAACAGCACTTTTCCATCGGGTGTTTCGACCACCCCCCCTGCCGCTTCGATGCACCGGAACTGCCCTTTAAAATCGGCCCAGAGCCTTGCGATGTCGCGATGATAGAGCACGACCCATTCGTAGCGATCGTTTTTTTCGAGCAGATCTATATAGTGGTACAGGAATTTGGGTTTGCCCGGATAAGGCGCCAACAGCCTCCACTCGCCGGCCTCTCCGAACCGGTCCTTCTCCTCGGTTGTCGACAAAATTAGGGGCGTTTCATTAATATAGATTTTGTACATTTGCGGTTATTATTTTGGAATGGCATAGCGTCGAAATTGCCGGTCGATCGGCTTCTCCCAAAGCAAAAACCAATTTTCCCGTAGATGAATTTAGCCGCTGAGGTTGCCAGGAAACTGCTACAAATTAAGGCAATAAAGCTGAGTCCGCAAAAGCCCTTTACCTGGGCTTCGGGGATACAGTCGCCGATCTATTGCGACAACCGGATCATCCTGTCTTTTCCCTCCGTACGCAACTTCATCAAGCAGGCGCTGACCGTCGAAGCCGCCAAATTCGGTGAATTCGATGCAGTTGCCGGCGTCGCCACGGCGGGGATCGCCCACGGGATGCTATTGGCCGATGCCATCGGGAAGCCGTTTGCCTATGTACGCAGCAAGCCCAAGGAACACGGCCGGCAAAACCAGGTCGAAGGCCGGATCAACAGCGGCGAACGCGTACTGGTCGTGGAAGACCTTATTTCAACCGGAGGAAGTAGTCTGCAGGCGGTCGAGGTGCTGCGCGAGGCCGGTTGCGAGGTCGTCGGCGTACTGGCGATCTTTTCGTACGGGTTTGACAAGGCCGAGCGTGCTTTTGCTGCGGCCCGATGCCCGTTCCGCACCCTTTCCAATTACGAAACACTGATCAGGGCAGCCATGGAAACTGGCGACATTTCCGGGGAAGACTTGCAGATGCTCACTTCCTGGAGAAGCGAAATGGGCGCCGCCAAGGCCTAACACAATCACAACCACAGATGTCGATCATTACGCCAAAGTCTGAAGACTTTTTAAGGAAATATCTCAACAACGCCTCGCCTACCGGCTTCGAGTCGAGCGGGCAGAAGATCTGGCTCGATTATCTCAAGCCGTACATCGACGACTGGAAGATCGATAACTATGGGACAGCCTACGGCATCATCAATCCCGGCAAAGATTACCGCGTCGTCATCGAGGGACATGCCGACGAGATCTCCTGGTTCGTCCACTATATTTCCGACGACGGCTTTATCAACGTCATCCGCAACGGAGGCTCCGATCACCTGATCGCCCCCTCGATGCGCGTCAACGTCTGGATCCGCGGCAAGGAAGAGCCGATCAGGGGTGTGTTCGGCTGGCCGGCCATCCACGTGCGGCGCGGCGAAGAGGCCAAACTGGCTCCACGCCTGGACAATATCTTCATTGACGTCGGCGCCAAAGACAAAGACGAGGTGCTCGCCATGGGTATCCACGTCGGTTGCGTCGTAACCTTTCAGGATGAAATGACGGTGCTCAACGAGCGGTACTACGTCGGCCGGGCACTCGATAACCGCATCGGCGGCTTCTGCATCTCCCAGGTGGCCCGCCTGATCCGCGAGAACAAGATCGACCTGCCCTACACCCTGTATGTCGTGAATTCGGTACAGGAGGAGATCGGTCTGCGCGGCGCCGAGATGATCACACAGACCATCCGGCCCCACGTGGCGATCGTGACCGACGTCACCCACGATACCAATACGCCCCTGATGAGTAAGCGGAAACACGGCGACATCAAAAGCGGCGAAGGGCCCTCGGTCACCTACGCGCCTTCCGTGCACAACAAACTGCTCGACCTGGTCATCGGGGCCGCTAACGAAAAAGAGATCCCCTTCCAACGGGAAGTAGCCTCGCGGTCGACCGGCACCGATACCGACGCCTTTGCCTATTCGAACGGCGGCGTACCTTCGGCCCTGATCTCGCTGCCCTTGCGCTACATGCATACGACCGTGGAGATGGCTCATAAGTCCGACGTCGAAAACGTCATCCGCCTGATCTATGAGACTTTGCTCAAGATCGATCATGGGCACGATTTCCGGTATTTTATGTAGCGGACGGGAGATATGGGATATCGGATATCCAAATCAAAATGACACGCCTCATCGACCTGCTGCTGTACGGCAATTTCTGGATCGCCGCGGGTGCGGCCGGCATGGGCCTTCAGACCATCTGGTTGCTGACAGGCGAGGTCGAGTGGAGCCCCGTGGTGGGCTTCCTGTTCTTTTCTACGCTGTTCCTCTACGCCTTGCATCGGATCGTCGGTCTGGAAAAACTACGGGCTTTCGCCGACCAGGATCGTTTTGCGGTGGCTTTTCAATTCCGATCGCACATCCGCCTGTATGCCCTGCTGGGAGCGATCGGCAGCCTGTATTTCTTTTACCGCTTCCCCTGGCCACTGCGCGGGTGGACGCTGGCGCCGGCCCTGCTTTCGCTGGGGTATGTGGTGCCCTTCCTTCGACGGCGACGGCGATTGCGGGATCTGAATTACCTGAAGATCTTTCTCGTAGCCCTCGTTTGGGCCTGGGCCACGGTTTTTCTGCCGGCCTTCGAGCGATCGGCGGCGCTCGCGACCTCCGCCTATTGGATGGGGGCTGAGCGCTTCCTGTACATCTTCGCTATTACCCTGCCGTTCGACATCCGCGACCTGACGGTCGATGCCCATGCGGGGGTGGGTACCCTGCCTGCCCGGATCGGCGTGCACCGATCGATCCTGCTGGCCGAACTACTGCTGGCCGGACACCTGGCGGCCGTTTGGATCAACTATCAACAGGGCGCCTATCCGCTTTCGGCTTGCTGGGGGTTTGGAGTGTCGGCCCTGCTGACCGGCGCGCTGATCTACTTTTCGCCCCGGTTCGAACACGACTACTACTTTTCAGGGCTGCTCGACGGTACCATGCTGCTGCAGTTCGGATTGGTCTGGACCAGCCAGTGGTGGGC
>JAGQXA010000833.1 GCA_020436865.1 Saprospiraceae bacterium
ACCAGCTCACCTATCAGGAACTCAAAAGCCTGGTGGTCCAGTACCCCTATTGCCAGAACCTTCGGTACCTGATGCTGAAGAAGTGTCAGCTCGAAGGCCATCGCGACTTCGACCGCAACCTCAAACTTGCCGCCACCTATTTGCCCGACCGCACTCATCTTTTCCGAAAGATGAAGGAATTCGCTCCGGAGGTCGAAGCGACCACCGGGCCTCCCATCGAGGTGGCCGACGATTTTCTCGAATTGCGCTCGCTCTTCGAACTGGAATCCGATCCGCAACCGGAATGGCTTCCGATCGAACCGGAGGAGGAAAATCCGGCATCGGAAGAAGCCGCCATCCCCAAACCTCCCTCCGAAGCCGACCTCCTCGACGACCTGCCCTTCACGGAGATCGATCTCGGTTTCGTGCGACCGCCGGTTGCTGCGGACAAGGATCCAGGGGTCCAGGGATCCAAGGATCCAACGGAGAGCTTCGCACTGCCCGACGAACTGCTGGCCGACATCGCCGCTATCGCCGGCAGCATCCCCCTTCCCAAGGATCCAGGGATCCAGGGATCCAAGGATCCGGCGAAAGCCGATACCCGGCCGCTGAAGGCCAAACGCAAGAAATCCAAGCCGGCCCGCTCTACTTCCCGGCCGCAGCCCAAGCCCAAATCGTCGTTCAGCAGCTGGCTGCAGCAGTTCCAGTCGCCGCAGGTCAATTTGCAGCTCGACTACCTGATGGAAGCAAGCCGCCAGACGGGCGCGACGACACCCGGTCAGACCCCGGAGGCCGAGCGCATGGCCCAGGAGAGCATTCAGGAACACGAAGAGATCGCCACCGAGACCCTGGCCTTCCTCCTCGACAAGCAGGGACATACCGAAAAGGCCATCGCCATGTACGAGCGACTGTGCGAAATGCATCCGGAGAAAACAGAGCGCTTTCAGAAAAAGATCCAGGAGATCAGAGATCGGCAATAAAGGCCGTCTTCGCCGGAGCGCACCTCTTTCATCTTTTATCTTTCATCTTTCTACTTTCTCAAAAAAAAGCCGTTTCTTTGCGCTGCTTTTGGAAAATCTAAATCATTCGCCATGCTAACGACACTGACGGTACTGATCGCTTTGGTTTGCATTCTGCTCATCGGTGCGGTGCTCATTCAGAATCCCAAAGGAGGTGGAGTAGATGCTACGTTCGGCGGCAGTGCGGCCAATCAGATGTTTGGCGCTGCCAAATCGGCCGACTTCATCGAGAAAGCCACCTGGTACCTGGCCATCGCCCTTTTCGTTCTGTGCGTCATCACGGCCGTAATGGCCGGCGGGGGCACGGGCGGAGCCGACCTGACGCCGCTGCAATCGCAATAAGTACGATCACCGGAGGCAACCTGCTCCGGGTGCAGGAAAAGACTTCCGACGTCGGTAGGACATCGGAAGTTTTTTTTTGCTTGCCAAATTGGCAAAGCGCTTTTTCGACCGGTCTGCCATCCTTCCCGACAAACCTGACAGAACGTCAGAAAAACGATCTTGGCACGCCGTGTGCTGAAGGAAGGATGTACTCGCGAAACCATCTTTTTTAACCAAAATAATCCGAAAAAATAACTGACTATGAAGCCAATTAATGACAGAGTAGTTGTTAAACCGGCTCCTGCGGAAGAGAAGACCAAGGGCGGCATCATCATCCCCGACACGGCCAAGGAAAAACCGCAGCGCGGCGAGGTTGTAGCTGTCGGTCCCGGCAAAGAAGGCAACCTCATGACCGTACAGGTGGGCGACATCGTTCTTTACGGGAAATATGCCGGCCAGGAATTGCACTACAACGGTGAAGATTACCTGATCATGCGGGAAGACGACATCCTGATCGTCCTCTAACCATCCGCCGTTTTCCAACCCACATTAATTCATCAACACCAATCTAAAAAAGAACAATAGCTATGGCTAAAGAAATTAGCTTTAATTCCGATGCCAGAGATAAGCTGAAGACCGGCGTCGACGCCCTGGCCGACGCAGTGAAGGTAACCCTGGGCCCGCGCGGCCGCAACGTGGTCATCGAAAAGAGCTTCGGCGCTCCGCAAATTACCAAAGACGGCGTAACGGTAGCCAAAGAGGTCGAACTGGAAGACCCCGTGGAGAACATGGGCGCCCAAATGGTCAAGGAAGTGGCCTCCAAAACCGCCGATATCGCCGGCGACGGCACCACCACCGCCACCGTACTGGCCCAGGCCATGATCACGGCCGGCCTGAAGAACGTGGTGGCCGGCGCCAATCCGATGGACCTCAAGCGGGGGATCGACAAGGCCGTGAAGGTCGTCATCGAAGACCTCCAGAAGCAATCCGAAGTGATCGGCGACGACTTCGAGAAGATCAAGCAGGTCGGCGCCATTTCCGCCAACAATGACGAAGAGATCGGTTCGCTGATCGCCGACGCCATGAAGCGCGTCTCCAAAGACGGCGTCATCACCGTCGAAGAAGCCAAGGGCACCGACACCTATGTCGACGAAGTGCTCGGCATGCAGTTCGATCGCGGCTACCTCTCTCCCTACTTCGTGACCAATGCCGAAACGATGGTCACCGAATACGAACATCCCTACATCCTCATCCACGACAAGAAGATCTCCAACATGCAGGACATCGTGCCGGTGCTGGAGAAGTGCGTGGCTTCCAACCGCCCGCTGCTGATCATCGCCGAAGACGTCGAAAGCCAGGCACTCGGCGTACTGGTGGTCAACCGCCTGCGCGCCCAGCTGAAAGTGGTGGCCGTCAAGGCCCCGGGCTTCGGCGACCGCCGCAAGGCCATGCTGGAAGATATCGCCGTGCTCACCGGCGGCACCGTCATCAGCGAGGAGAAGGGCTATAAGCTCGAAAACGCCGACATCCACCACCTCGGCCAGGCCGAGAAGATCACGGTCGACAAAGACAATACCACGATCGTGAACGGCGCCGGCGACAACGAGCAGATCCAGGCCCGCATCAACCAGATCAAGCAGCAGATCGAAACCACCACCTCCGATTACGACCGCGAGAAGCTTCAGGAACGCCTGGCCAAACTGGCCGGCGGCGTAGCCGT
>JAGQXA010000163.1 GCA_020436865.1 Saprospiraceae bacterium
TCCTTCATACTCTCGGCGCCGACGCGACCGACGATCTCGCCGATCACCTTTTCCAGCTCGGCGGAGTCGAGCTGGGCGGGTAGATACCGCTCGATGACTTCGATCTCTTCCCGTTCGACCTGGGCCAGGTCTTCGCGACCCTGTTTTTCATAAATGTCGAGAGAATCGCGGCGCTGCTTGACCAGTTTCTGAAGCATTTTGATCTCCAGTTCGGGGGTCAGTTCGCGGTGGGTACCGTCGGTCTTGGCCAGCAGAATGGCTTGTTTGACGGCCCGAATGCCGCGCAGGCCCGATTTGTCTTTCGCTTTCATGGCCTCTTTCAGGTCTTGGTTAATGCGGTCCTCTAAGCTCATAGGTTTCCTTTTTAGGTCGTTGACGATGGATGTTCGGCGATCCAGTTAGTCAGCCAGACGAAATCGGCGACCGATAGTTGTTCCGGACGCTGTTGGAAGAAGTCGTCTTGCAGCGATTCTGCCGGATCGACCAGCGACTTCAGGGTATTACGCAGCATTTTGCGGCGTTGCCCGAAGGCCTGTTTGACTACCCGTTTAAACAACGCTTCGTCGCAGTTGAGTTCCAGCGAAGCCTTCCGCTCCAGCCGGATCACGGCCGACTGCACTTTCGGCGGCGGATGGAAGGAGCCCGGTTTAACGGTGAAGAGGTATTCGCCGGTGTAATAGGCCTGTACCAACACACTGATCACCCCATAGGTTTTCGAACCCTCCGGGGCAATGACCCGCTCGGCCATCTCCCGCTGGAACATGCCCACCATTTCCGGGATCAGGTGGCGGTAGTCCAGCATTTTGAAAAGGATCTGGGAGGAAATGTTATAGGGAAAGTTGCCGATCAGGCCGAAAGGACGGTTCGACATGCGTTCGTCGAGGGCCAGGCGCAGGAAATCGGCGGCCACGATCTGTCCTTCCAGTTCCGGATAGTGCTCCTGCAGGTGGGCGACCATGTCTGGATCGGCCTCCACGACGGTCAGCCGGAGATTTCTGACCAGCAGGTGTTTGGTGAGCATACCCTGGCCCGGCCCGACCTCCAACACCTGGTCGTACAAGTCGGTGGCCCGCAAGCTATGGGCAATGCGGGCGGCGATCTGTTCGCTGGTAAGAAAATGCTGGCCGTACGACTTTTTGGGCTTCACCGATGGGTTAATTTTGCTGTCGACTCAATAGTAACAAGAAAAATGCAGCCTTCCACGCCTTCCCGGCGCTTTTTCCAATTGTCGGGCCCGGGTGGAAAGAACCTCGACTTGTTTTAGCGGAATCCCACCGATATTTCCGAACTTCGCGAGCATTGTTCGAGTTCCGGAGGAAAGCCCCTCCCGGCCATCGACACTCCAAACTCCAGAAACACGAATCGCGCAATGGACAGACTCAGAATTGGCATTAGTATCGGCGACATGAACGGCATCGGGCTGGAAGTGATCCTGAAAACCCTAAGCAACAAAAAGATCCGGGAACTCTTCATCCCCGTCATTTATGGCTCTTCCAAAGTCGTTTCCTATCATAAGAATATCGTAACGGTCGACGATTTTCCGTTTCAGCCGCTACGTTCGGCCGATCACCTGAGCGACGACCGGATCAATGTGGTCAACTGCTGGCAGGAAAACGTCAATATTTCCCTGGGCAAACCCAGTGATCTGAGCGGACAGTATGCCTTCAAATCGCTGGAGTTTGCAGCCAAGGACCTGAAATACGGCTTCATCGACGTTCTGGTGACCGCCCCGATCAGCAAGCAGGCCATGCAGATGGCCGATTTTCCTTTTCCCGGGCACACCGAATTTCTGGAAAAAGAACTGGGCGGCGACAGCCTGATGCTGATGGTTCACGACGACTTGCGCATCGGCCTCGTTACCAACCATTTGCCACTCGCCGAAGCCGCACATGCGATCGACAAGCCATTGGTACTGAAGAAGATCCAGCTCCTCAACGAATCCCTAAAGGTCGATTTCGGGATCGAACGGCCGACCATTGCCGTCTTGGGCCTGAACCCCCATGCCGGCGACGGAGGCGTGATCGGCAGCGAGGAGGAGCAGATCATCCGGCCGGCCATCGTTGAACTGAAAAAGAGCGGCGTTATGGTCATGGGGCCGTTTTCCGCCGACGGATTCTTTGGGTCCGGGCAATTCCAAAAGTTCGACGGCATCCTGGCCATGTACCACGACCAGGGCCTGATTCCCTTCAAGACCCTTTCGTTCGGAAATGGCGTGAACTTCACAGCCGGATTGCCCTTTGTGCGCACCTCCCCCGACCACGGTACCGCCTTCGATATCGCCGGCAAAAACCTCGCCGACCCTTCCTCCTTCCGCAAGGCTTTGTTCCTGGGCATCGACATCGCCCGCAATCGGCGCATGTTTTCCGAAATGCATGAAAATGTATTGGTAAAACACGAACGATTGCCGGATAATGAAGAAGACGAGGGCCCGCTCGACGCCGGGCAATGACAAGAATATCCGTACCCCCCTTTCGGGTTTTGGTTAAAATGGTTAATTTTGCACATCGTTTAAGCAAAATCAAAATTTTCTTGCCTCTCTGTTAAGAAAATTTTATTCGACCAACCAAATTAAACGAATGTGCTATGAACCAAAATTTGGATAAGACCCGATACAGCGACGAAGAATTGGATGAATTCCGGATACTGATCGAAGAGAAGCTCGACAAAGCAAAGGACCAACTGCAGTTCTACCTCCAGCAACTGGAGGATATGGCCGACAATCCCGACGCGAAGATCAAAGGGCTCGACGATGGGATCGGTACCGCTGAGAGCGAACGCCTGACCGGCCTGGCCGCCAGACAGAAAAAGCACATCCAGCATCTGGAAAACGCGCTGATCCGGATTCAGAACAAGGCGTACGGCATCTGCCGGGAAACCGGCAAGCTGATCTCCAAAGAGCGGCTTCGTGCGGTGCCGCATGCAACCCTGAGTATCGAAGCCAAACAGAATCGTTAAAGATCACCGGCAAAGAGCTTGCAAAATAGTGATCGGGCTTAGTGCGCGGTCACTATTTTTGTTTCGGTAAAACCACGATCCTGTTTCCGGAGTTTATACTAGGAATTCGTAAGTTGTTCGTTAAGTAGTCTGGATCAAACTTTCGGAGGCTCCGGACATCAAAATCTCTCAGTTTTGAAAAATTCGACCAAGGTCATTCTACTGATAGCCGGCGTGCTGCTACTCGATCAGATCGTCAAGATCTGGGTAAAAACCCATATGGAGTACGGCGACGAGATCTTTATCTTCGGTATGAGTTGGGCCCGTATCCACTTTGTCGAGAACAACGGCATGGCCTTCGGTCTGTCGCTCGGCGGCGAATACGGCAAGCTGGCGCTCAGCCTGTTCCGGGTACTCGCCGTTGGTTTTCTGGGCTACTACATCTATCACCTCATCCAGAACAAGGCCTCGTTCGGTCTCCTGACCTGTTTTGCCTTGATCCTCGCCGGAGCGCTCGGCAATATCCTCGACAGTGCTTTTTATGGCCTGATCTTCTCCGAATCTCCCTACCACGGCGGACTAGCCACGCTTTTTCCGCCGGAGGGTGGCTATTCGAGTTTTCTGCACGGGAAAGTGGTCGACATGCTGTACTTCCCGATGGTTGACGGCACTTTCCCGGACTGGTTGCCGATCTGGGGTGGCGAGCATTTCCTTTTCTTCCGACCGGTCTTCAATTTCGCCGATACGGCCATTACGGTCGGCGTACTCAGCCTGATCTTTTTTCACCGCGGTTTCTTCAGCGGTCAGACGAAAGACCCCGAAACAACCACCGGCGAGGAGCCGGAAGCACTTCAGCCAACCGATCCCGATCCCCCTTCCAATCTGGAAGAGGAAACCTCCGCTTCCCCACTTGCAGAGGATTCCGCACCCGGAGAAAAATAAAAAAGGGCGCCGGTAGTCAGACTACCGGCGCCCTTTTTTCTGGGCTTGGCTTCTCCCGAAGCCTTTCTATTCTGCTGTTTCTTCCAGGAAAGCCCGGATGGCTTTGACCATAGTGGAAAGTTTGTCGTAATTGATGCTGTAGTGAATGAACTTTCCGTCGCGCTCGGTCCGCACCAGATCCGCCAGGCGCAACACCCGCAAATGCTGGGAAGTGATCGATTGCTCCAGTTTGAGCGTGTTGTAGATCTTGTTCACATTGATGGTGTCGTTCTGATCGATGAACTCCAGGATCCGGAGCCGCAACGGGTGCGCGACCGCCCGGAGTAATTCCGAGGACTCTAACAACCGCTCATGGTTGATACTGATTTTAGTTTTTCTCATAGAAACTGTCTATTTGGAGTGATATATGCTCAAGCGAAAGGGGTCTGGCAGATCCCAAACCACTTCGGTGTCGGTATAGATATGCCAAGCAAATATGCGTTTTTTCTGAATTTTTTCAAAAAATGACAAAAAAAAATGCTGAAAATCAGCGTTTTCAGCATTCCCGAAGGGGCGGCATTCACCGGTTTTTTCGGCCGGCTCTGGCCATATCTTTTTTACTAGGGGAGAAAACGGGTAGTTGACACGATCCAAAAGCAGAAAATCTACTCCGGCGGACCCTACTGCCGCGATCAGGCCGCGAGCTCTTCCACCAGACGCGAGATCTGGGAAAGGCGGCTCTTGTCAAGCGAATAGTAAATGTACTTGCCCTGACGCTCGGTGGCGACCACATTGGCGCGGCGCAAAATGGCCAAATGCTGAGAGGCGACCGATTGCTCCAAACGCAATTTGATGTAAATATCCGTGACCGTCATCTTGTCGCCCTCCTCCAACAGGTCGATGATCCGTTGCCGAAGCTTGTGATTGATCGCCCGGAGTACCAGGACGGCCTTGCGAAGCTCGGCATAATCCAACTGGATCACCTGCTTCCCCTTTTTGAGCAATACTGATTCGTTTTTCTGCTTTCTCATATCTATGTTTTTAAAATAAAGACTCTTACACCTATCTGTATCCAGCCAAAATCGTACCAACTATTTGCTTCAAGCTAAATCGTAATGCATAAGAGCTTAATTATTAGCCCAAAATAAAAGAAAAATTAGCGTAATGAAAAATTTTTCATAATTTATAAAAA
>JAGQXA010000164.1 GCA_020436865.1 Saprospiraceae bacterium
CCGACCGGTTCTACGGAAGCGGCCTGATCGGAGCCCCACATGGCGCGGTCGAGCGTGAAGTGTCGTTCGACGAAGGAGGCGCCCAGGGTGACGGCAGCCACGGTGGTGGCCAGACCCACTTCATGGCCCGAATAGCCGATGGGTACGTCCGGGTACATTTGCTGGAGCGTCTGGATCATCTGGAGGTTCAATTCTTCCAGCGGGCAGGGGTACGAAGAGGTGGCATGGGCGATGAGCAGATTTTCGACGCCCAGCACTTCGACTGCCTGCTGGATCTCTTCGAGGGTCGACATACCGGTGGAGATCATCACCGGCCGGCCGGTAGCGCGCTTCTTGCGCAGAAGTCCGTGGTCGGTCAATGAAGCAGAGGCCACCTTGTACAGCGGCGGTTGGAAGGCTTCGAGAAAATCGACGGAAGGCTCGTCCCAGCAGGAAGCGAACCAGTCGATCCCGAGTTCTTTGCAATAGGCGTCGATCTCGGAGAACTCGTCGAAGGTGAACTCCATCTTGTGCCGGTATTCGATATAGGTGATACGGCCCCAGGGCGTATCGCGCTCGATCTCCCACTGGTCTTTCGGCACACAGATCTCGGGGGTTCGTTTCTGGAACTTGACGGCGTCACAGCCTGCATCGGCAGCTTCCTTGATCAGTTTCTTGACGATCTCCATGCTGCCGTTGTGGTTGATGCCGATTTCGGCGATGATATAAGCTGGTTGGCCGGGGCCGATCTTTCTTCCGTTCTTCAGCGTGATCATGACAAAGAGTTTGAGGGTTACGATTTTTTATTGGTAAGTCGGATGATGAATTCGGCAAATTCGCGAAAGGCGCCGTTGCCTCCGCGATTGGCGCAGATGTAGTCGACGCTGCTCTTGACCTCTTCGAGGCCGTCGGCGGGACAGGCGCTGAGGCCCACCAGTTGCAGCACCTCGAGATCGTTGTAATCGTCGCCGATATAGGCGATCTCTGCCGGCTGCAAGTTCTTGCGCGACAGGATCTCTTGCAGGCAGGCGACCTTATCTTTGATGCCGAGGTGCAACTCGGTGATCTTCAGTTTTTCGGCTCTTTTCCTAACCGATCCCGAAAGTTCGCCGGTGATGATAGCCGTTTCGATTCCGGCCAGGTTGCGCAGGCGCTCCACGCCCATGCCATCGCGGATGGAAAAGCGCTTCATTTCCTCGCCGTTGGCCGAGTAGTACACGCCAGCGTCGGTCAGGACGCCGTCGCAGTCGGTGATCAGTAACTTTATGCCCAAGGAGGCTTCTTTCATCTTTTTTCTTTCATCTTTCTACCGCTCAAACCGCGGTCCACCCTCCATCGACCACCAGGTTGGCGC
This sequence comes from Saprospiraceae bacterium, assembly GCA_020436865.1. GTDB lineage: Bacteria > Bacteroidota > Bacteroidia > Chitinophagales > Saprospiraceae > JAGQXA01. The sequence goes on from JAGQXA010000164.1 coordinate 1,334, forward strand.
CGGTCATGTAGGCCGAGGCGTCGCTGGCCAGGAACACGAGAGCGCCGCGATAATCGGTCGGAGAGGCCATGCGGCCCAGGAGGGTCTTATGGCTGTAGTTCTGCACGAACCACTGTTCCTGTCCGTTCTCCACCCCTCCCGGGGAAAGGGAATTGACGCGAACCCCTTTCGGGCCCCAATAGGCGGCCAGGTAGCGGGTAAAATTGAGTACGGCCCCTTTTGTGGTCGGGTAGGAAGGCGACTTAAAGAACGTCTGCTTTCCTTCGCGATTGCGGTAGATCGACTGATCGGGACCGACCATGCCATAGGTCGAGGCTACGTTGACGATGCTTCCGCTTCCTCGTTCGGCCATGGGCGTGCCCAGGACCTGGCAGGACAGAAACATCCCCGTGACGTTCACCTTGATGGAGCGTTCGAACATATCGAGCGGATAGTGTTCGAACTGCGACTGTTCGGCCGCCAGGGCCGGGTTTTCAAACATGTCGTTCACAGCGGCATTGTTGACCAGTACATCGATCCGCCC
>JAGQXA010000834.1 GCA_020436865.1 Saprospiraceae bacterium
AATAGCAATCTGACGTACGTCAGCAACGGCGACTCCATTACGAGTTATCTGTGGCAATTTCAAGGGGCGGATCTTACCTCTTCTTCCGCCCCTTTTCCCACAGGTATCAATTACGATACACCGGGCAACTACATCGTCACCCTCACCGCCGAGAACGGTTGCGGCCCCACTACGGTGGCCGATACCTTCGAGGTACAAGGGGCCATACAACTGACGATGCCGCCCGACGACGAAGTATGCGTCAGCGAAGCTCCTTTCGCCATTACGGCGAACCCCTCCGGCGGGACCTGGAGCGGTGCAGGGGTGTTTCCCAACGGCCTTTTCGACCCGGCGCAGGCGCCCCCCGGTCCGAACCAACTCCTGTATTCCTACGGCGTGGGCGCTTGTGAAGTACAGGGAAACATGACCGTTGTCGTCAACCCCCTGCCCATTGTAAATGCCGGTCCGAACCAGTCGGCCTGTATTTCGCAAACGGCGATACAGTTGAACGGCACGCCGGCGGGCGGCGCCTGGCAAGCCGTCAACGGCGGGGCGATCAACGGCGATCAATTCCTGCCCCCGGCTTCCGGCGAAGGAACCTTCCAACTGCTATACGACTACAGCGATCCGACAACCGGTTGTGCGAACGTCGATTCCAGCCTTGTGCAAGTGAATCCGCTGCCGGTGTTGACGGTTCCCGATACGACCTATTGTAATACGCCAGGCACTGTGTTCCTACCGGCAGCTACCCCCGCCGGAGGAACCTGGGCCGGCCCAGGCGTACTCAACCCGAATACCGGAGCCTGGGACCCGGAATCGGCAGGCGGGGTCGGCAGTTATCCGGTCGACTACACCCTGACCGACGCCAACGGTTGCACTAATTCCACGAATACCTCGGTGACCGTCGTTCCGCTGCCCAACATCAATGCAGGTCCGGACGTGGCCATCTGCCTCGACGACGGCGTCTTCCAGTTCACCGGCAACGTACCGGGCGGCGGGCTCTGGATCGGCAGCGGGATCGTCGATTCGCAGCAGGGCCTGTTCGACCCCGACGTGACGGGCCCAGGCATCCACCCTGTGATCTACCGCTACGGCGCCGGCAGTTGCACCGTCAAAGACACCCTCCTGGTGGAGGTCATCGACGTAACCAATACCACGGCCGGTCCGAACCAATCGGCCTGTCAGTCCGACCTGCCCTTCCTGATGTCGGGCAGCACCCCCGCGGGAGGCGTGTGGAGCGGTACCGGGATCGTCGATCCGCAGACCGGCCTGTTCGATCCGGCCGTAGCCCTCGACGGCACCCATGTGATCAATTATACCTACACCGATCCGATGTCGGGCTGCTCGCGCACCGACCAGAAATTGGTGGTGATCCATCCCACTCCGGTGGCTGCCTTCGACCTTCCCGTACAAGGCTGCACCGGTCAAACGCTGAATATCGCCAACAATTCACAGGGCGGGGCGGTCTATCAATGGAACTTCGGCGACGGCTCCACCTCCCAGCAACCGACGCCGGCCCACAGTTATGCCGATACCGGTACTTATCTGGTGAGCCTTTCGGTAGAAAGCGCCTTTGGGTGCACGCAAACCACGGAAAACGAAGTATTCATCGCGGCCGCGCCGGATCCGGACTTCGAGCCGGATCTGGACGACGGTTGCCCCGACCTATTCATTAACTTTACCGACCTCAGCGCCGGCTTTCAAACCGAGTACTTCTGGGATTTCGGCAACGGGCAAACTTCTACCGAGGCCCAACCTGGCGGTCCGTTCCTCTATCCGCCGGGCCTGGTGGATACGACCTATCTGGTCAGCCTGCAGCTGACGAACTACTGCGGAACCCGTTTCCACACCGACACCATCACCGTACATCCTTTGCCGGTGGCCGATTTCGGGATCACCCTGGATACCGGTTGCGCGCCGGTGTTGATCGGATTCAACAATGTGTCGATCGGCAGCCCGGACTACTTCCTCTGGGATTTCGGCAACGGGCAGACCTCTACCGACTCCCT
>JAGQXA010000835.1 GCA_020436865.1 Saprospiraceae bacterium
AAACATATTGTTTTAAACTTATCTTTCCCACCGGATCGACATTAAGGGCTTGTTCAAGTTCTTAAGTATCCACCAGGACCACAGAACAGAGCGTTTTTGTCGATTAATTAAACATACTATGAAGGAGCAAGACTGGCTGGAGCTTCAGGAAGAAGCGCCCCGGGCAGTTCATGCCTGTCTGCTACATTTCCAGCAACGCTACATCGGCCTCTGGCAATCGAGGCTCTTGGACGCAGAGGCGGTCATCGCCTATCTCGAAGCGCAGGGCTTTTCGATCGCCGTTTCGACCTTCGGGATACCGAACCGGAAGGATTGGTATTGCGAGGTGTACCGCTACGGAGAGCTGCTGAAGCACGAGCGCGATTTTGCCGGCTATGAGCTGGCGGCCCGGGAAGCCATCGTCACGGCCTTTCTGGAGCTGGAAAACGAGCTGGATCCCTAGCGCTTTTTGTCCTTCTCCTTCTCTTTCGGGCCCCATCGACCATTTTTTGCGGTTTTTTGGAAGTGTTTGCACATGATCAGAAGCATCGTTCACCTGGACCTGGATTGCTTTTTCGTGGCCTGTGAGGTGTTGCGCGACAGCTCGCTGCAACACAAGCCCGTACTGATCGGCGGCGAGTCGGGGCGCGGCGTCGTGGCCTCTTGTTCATACGAAGCCCGGGCCTTCGGCATCCGCTCGGCCATGCCGATGAAGTACGCTCTGCGGCTTTGTCCGGACGCTCTGGTGATCCGGGGCGACATGGACCTCTACTCCAACTACTCCAGGCTGGTCACGACCATCATCCGCGAACAGGCTCCCGGATTTGAAAAGGCCTCGGTCGACGAGTTCTACCTCGACCTGACCGGCATGGACCGCATCGCGGGCTGCTATCGCTGGACCGACGAACTCGCGCAGCTCATTCAGCGGGAATCAGGCTTGCCGCTCAGCTTCGGATTGTCGGTGAACAAGACGGTCGCCAAAATGGCCACCAACGAATGCAAGCCCAGCGGAAAACTGGAAGTGCCGCCGCCGGAAGTACAACCCTTCCTCAACCCGCTATCGGTGGCCAAGATCCCACAGATCGGCAAAAAGACCTTCGTAACCCTTTCCCGGGCCGGCATCCGCAAGATCCAGACCCTTTCGGAAATGCCCGTCGAGTTCCTCGAGCGGCTGCTCGGGAAGCCCGGCCGCGACCTCTGGGAAAAAGCCAACGGGATCGACCTGCGACCGGTCGTGCCGTACTCGGAGCAGAAATCGATGTCGGCCGAACGGACCTTCCAACAGGACACCATCGACCTGGCGCACGTCAAGTCGCTGCTGACCAAGCTCACCGAAGACCTCGCTTTCGAACTGCGCAAGGCCGGTAAGCTGACCTCCATCGTGACCGTAAAACTCCGTTACACCAACTTCGACACCCACACCCGCCAGCAAAAGATCGCCTATTCGGCCAACGATCAGCGGCTGATCCAGGTCGTGCACGAGCTGTTCGAGCGGGTCTACGAACGGCGCATGCTGATCCGGCTCGTAGGGGTGAAATTTTCCGGCCTGGTCGCCGGGCATCCGCAGATCGATCTGTTCGACCAACACTCCGAACTGATCGCGCTCGACCAGGCAATGGACCGGATCAAGAAAAAGTTCGGCAAGGCCGCCGTGCAGCGAGCGTCGAGCCTGTCGATCACCAAAAACCGAAAATAGCATGATCCTGAATTGCAAAAGCCGGCATAGCCTGCGCTACGGCGCCATCCGGGCGGAAGATCTGCCCCGGATGGCCAAAGCGCTCGGCTACGAGGCCGTCGGGCTGACCGATATCAATACCGTGACCGGAGTGTACGACTTTCTGCGGGCCTGTGAAAAGGAAGGCGTCAAACCCATCGTCGGTATGGAATTCCGGCGGAACCGGAGCAACGAGCTGCTCTATGTGGGGTATGCCCATACCCCGGAAGGGTTTCACGAACTCAACGCCTTCCTTTCGTTCCACAACCTGCATAACATCAAGCTCCCGGACGCTCCGCCGATCTTCGACTATGCGGCCGTCGTCTACCCCTTTGTCGGGCGAGCCAACCGGGGCCTGCGGGCAAACGAATACTGGGGCATTCGCAGCAATCAGATCCATCACTTGCACAAGCTGACCCGGTACGACCTGCAGCGAGCCGTTATCCTGCAGCCGGTCACATTCAGGCATCCGGAGGAATATCACTTCCACCTCGTTTTACGCGCCATCGAGAACAACGTAGTGCTCAGCAAGGTCGGACAGTACGGCGCCGCTTCCTCCGACGAATATCCCCTGCCGGTCGATCGACTTTTGCAGCAGTTTTCCGCCTGTCCGCAGCTGGCCCGCAACACGCAGGCCTTCATCGACGACTGCAATTTCCACTTCGATTTCGATTCGCCGAAGAACAAGCAAACCTACACCGGCAACCGCTACAGCGACAAACTGTTGCTGGAGCGGCTGGCTTACGAAGGACTAGCCGTTCGTTATGGCAAAGACCACCGGGCCGCGCGCGAACGGGTGCAGAAAGAACTGGAGATCATCGACCGGCTGGCATTCACCGGGTACTTCCTGATCACCTGGGACATCATCCGCTACAGCAAGA
>JAGQXA010000836.1 GCA_020436865.1 Saprospiraceae bacterium
ACGATCGCAGCCCAGCCGGGCTTGCCGGCCTTTTCGAAGATCTTCCATAAGCTGGCGATCAGCAGTACGACCAGCCCGAGCATTAACAGGATGATAATGAATGACATAATTATTTGGTTGTTGGTGATAAATCGTTTTGCCAGGGGAAATTACCAAATTCTTCGCTTCCTAGATTCCAGAAAGGGGAGATTTGTTACCGGTTTCGTCTGATACTAGGCAAGTTGGCGGATCACCCGGCACGGATTTCCGGCCGCGAACACGTCGGCGGGAATGTCTTTGGTGACTACGCTGCCGGCCCCGATCACGCTGCGGTCGCCGATGTTGACGCCCGGGCAAATGATCGCGCCGCCACCCACCCAGACATCGGAGCCGATCGAAATGGGAGCGCCGCTCTCCAGCCATTCGGCACGCACTTTCCAGTCGAGCGGATGCGTGGCGGTATAGATCTGTACGGCCGGTCCGAACAGCACCTTGTCGCCGATCGTCACCGGGCATACGTCGAGCACCACGCAGTTGAAGTTGAAGAACACCTTGTTTCCCAGATAAATATTAGCGCCGTAGTCACAATAGAAGGGAGGCTCGATGTAGGTGTCGGCATCCGAGCGACCGAACAATTCGGCAATGATGCGCCGGCGTTCATCCCAATGATCTTCGGTGGTACGGTTGTAAGCATAGGTGAGATCGCGGGCGCGCTTGCGTTCGCGTACCAGCTCGGGGTCGGAAGCGTCGTAGAGCTGCCCGGCCAGCATTTTCTCCTTTTCGGCAAGTCGTTCTTTCATGATTGGATGCGTCGGCCCATTTGCCGGGCCAGTCCCCAAATTACCAAAATATGAACGAGAAAACCGATCGACAGGAAGGTCCACCAGCTTCCGGTGGCCTGCGCCGCGGCTTCCAGACTCCGGAATGCCCAGTAGGTCGGCGACAGGGCCGTCAGATGGGCGAGGGGGTGAGGCACGAAGTAGATCAGGGCCGGCACGATGAGCACGAGGTTCCAGATCTTCATTTGGGCCAGCCCTTCGATCCGGTTGCCGGCCAGCACGCCCAGCAGCAGGGCCAGCAGCGGGGCGCTCAGACTGAACAACAACGCCAAAGGCCATTCGCGCCAGGCGGGCAAGTCCACGATGCCGCCCCGGTGGATCAACGCCCAGTTGACCAGGGTAGAAACCGCCACCCCCACCAACAAACGCGAGGCGACCAGCCTGGCGGTCGTTACCGGCAACACGCGGATGGCCTCCCAGACGCGATCCTCCTTTTCTTCCAGGAAAAGAAAGCCGTAGATCATGCCGAACATCGTGGCCGATTGCAGACAGGCCCACATCAGCAACACCTCTCCGTAGGGGGCGACGACCGGAAAACGGGCGCTCAGCCAGGGCCAGACGTAGCGCACGATGGCAAAGGCCACGAAGGGGAACGCCAGCAAACCCTTGAAAATGGGATCGCGGAAGGTCGAACGCAGATCGGCGCGGCTTAGGGTGAGGAGCGTGTTCATAAGAGCTGCTTTTGGGTCAGCCGGAAGGCCCAGGCCCAGGCCAGGGCATTGAAGAGCAGGAGATGCGCGTAGAGCCCCCAGCGGCTGAGGGCCACCGGCAGACCAAGAGCTTGTTGCAACAGCCCGAGCCCGCCGGTCGACGGAAAGGGCAGAAAGTGCAAAGCGGTTCCCAGTCCGGCCATGGGTAAGAGCGGTAAACCCGACAGGATCAAAAGAGGGATCGAGTACAGCAGCATTTCATTGAAATTGCGCGACTTCGAGCCGACCGCAAAGCCCAGCCCGGCAAACAGGAAGGTCGACAGAAAAGTACCCGCCAGCAGATCCATCCAACCGTAGCCGGTTCCGCGCACCGCCAACGCGATGACCAGGGCCACCAGGGTCGATAAGACCGACAGGATCGTAGCCTTCGAGAACAGGTAGTAGTGCAGCGGTATGGGCAGCACCGAAATGGCCTGCAGGGTGTGCTGATCTTTGTCGAACAGCCACA
>JAGQXA010000837.1 GCA_020436865.1 Saprospiraceae bacterium
AAAAGTAGAAAGAGGAAAGATCTCTTCGATATCGGTCCGACCGCGTGTAGCGATCGGACCGAACTTATTTCATCTTTCCTCTTTCTACTTTTTTCTTTTATCTTGTTACCCTATCGCTCACGAAAAATCAATCATTATGCTCAAGGAATTCAAGGCCTTTATCATGAAGGGCAATGTGCTCGACCTGGCCGTTGCCGTGATCATTGCCGGCGCCTTCGGCGCGATCGTCGCCTCGTTGACCAACGATGTCATCTTGCCTCCGATCGGTATGCTGCTGGGCGGCGTCGACTTTTCCCAACTGGCGCTGACCCTGCAAGAAGCCCAGGTCGACCCTGCAACCGGTGATGTCGTGAAAGATGCCGTGCAGATCCGCTACGGCAACTTCATCCAGAAGATCCTCGACTTTCTGATCATCGCCTTCGCCATCTTCATGTTGGTTCGCACCTACAACAAGATGCAGAAGAAGAAGGAAGAAGCGCCCGCTCCACCGGCTCCGCCGGCGCCTTCCGCCGAAGAGAAACTGCTGACCGAGATCCGCGACCTGCTGAAGAAGTAGGAAGCTACGGACACAGAAATAATAAAGCCCGGTGGGAATGCTCCCACCGGGCTTTTGTTTTATCGGTCGGACCGCTTCGAGCGGTCCGACCGATAAGCATAGAGATCACAATTTCAGCCGCAGGCCGGTGGTGATGCCGGTCGTGAAATACTTCTGATTCAGCAGATATTCCTCACGCGTGACTGGCTGCAGGAAGTAACGAAACTGAGGTTCCAGCACGAGCTGCCAACGATCGGACAACTGATAGTAGATGCCCATGCTTCCGCCCAGGCTCAGCCCCAGATGATCGCGGAAAGCCGGATAGGCATCGTCGGCGCCGGTCGTAAAGGTCACGGGCTCCAACTCCGGAGAAAGAAAATCGCCGCGCGTGGCGAAGGCCAGATTGAAATAGGCCCCGCCATAAACGGCCAGGGTCAGTTTGGGGAATTCGACCTCGTAGCCGATCATCACGGGCACGTCGATCGTCCGATAGCGGTTAAAGGTACGCTTGACCCGCGTTCCATACTCGTAGGTGGTATCGGTGCCCAGAATATTCCCGTTCTGGTCGTAGATCTCCTGGATGATGATGCGCACCTCGTTCTCGTTCTGGTACTCGAAATCTTCCATGATCTCCGAGTAATTGAAGCCGGAGCGCAACCCCAGGCCCATGCCCGACTTAGCCGTCAGCCGCAGGCCCGTGCTAAAGGCGAAATTAAAGGATTCGGTCTGGTTGCGATTCTTGGCATAATCGGCATATTCGGGGCTCTTCGAATTGAGGCTGCGGATGGCAATATCGGGCGACAACACCAGGCCCAGGTACCAGCTCAAGGGCTGTCCCTTGAAGTCTTCGCAGGTCTTTTCGGCGAACAACTGCGGCCGTTTATAGAACAGGTTCCACTGTTGGGAAAGCGGCCCGAAGGGTTCGAGCCGTTGTATGTCGGCGTTCGCCGTGGCAGACTGGCCCGCAGGATCCAGGTCTTCCGTCAGGAACTCTGTCTCCACATCTGCTATCGCCTGGGAGGCGCCGCCTGCACCGGCCA
>JAGQXA010000838.1 GCA_020436865.1 Saprospiraceae bacterium
TCCTGCTGACCTTTACGGCCCTCTTTCTATTGTTTCTGGTGTTTTCGGCCATGCTGGCCGGGGCCGGCTTGCTTTATTTTACCCTTTTGGAAATCAAGGAGGCGCCACACCTGGTCGACCGCATCCGACGGATCGGCCTGGAACAACGCATCCGCGGCATCGTCACGGAAGATACCAGATATGATCAGGCCAGCGCTTAATCCCCGGATCGTCGTTTGGTGGTTCGCCGCATGGCTGGCGTTCCTGTTGCCCCCCTTGTCCGGGCAGGCGCAGGGGTCCGGTGCCCGCGAATCTGTGGATCGGCAGGATTTCGACCGCGAGCTTTGGGAAGAGCTTACTAAAGAGCTGGACTATCAGGATCGCACGCCCGTTCGCAGAAACGAGCCCGAATACCGCGACCATAGCGAACAGGAAGCCTTCTGGGCCACTTTTTTCAAAGTGCTGGCGATTCTGGCGGCTATCGCGATCGTCGGTTATGTGCTGGCGAACATGCTGAGTGGGCAACCTTTGTTCGGGCCGCGCAACCGGCGGGTCGAAGGGCAATTGTCGGAGATCACCCTCGAGAACATCGAAGACCATTTGCGGGAGGCAGAGATCGACTCCTTCATTCAGGAGGCGATCCGGCGGCAGGATTTTGCGTTGGCCATCCGCTTGCACTATTTGTCGGTGATCAAGGCACTGATCGAAGGAGAGTGGATCCGCTGGAAGCGCGACAAGACCAATGGCGCCTATCTGCGCGAGATGGGCGGGCAGCCGCTCTTTCAACCTTTTCAGGAGGTCACCACTATTTTCGAACAGGTTTGGTATGGCGACCGGGCGGTCGGACGCGGTGAGTTCGACCGGTTGCAAGCAATATTCCTTCACTTGGAGCGGACGATCCGCTCCGGACAAAGGGCGTAACCTATGGATACCAGCATGCGACCCTATGTGATCGTCGGCTGTGTGCTGCTGAGTATAGCGCTGGCCTTCTACTGGTTCTGGCCCGAACCGGATAGGGGCATCGACTGGCGTGAGAAGTACCGGCAAGAAAGCCGGGACCCTTACGGCACCAACGTCCTCCACGAGCTACTCCGCGACCGCATCGGCAGTTTCTCGTTTACGGAAGTGACCGATAGTCTGCAGCAGGTGCTGGACCCTACGCCGGAAAGTGCGGCTTCCTATGTGTTCGTCGGCGACGGGATCCTGCTCGACAGCTTCAGCCAGGAAGCTCTGCTCGAATTCGTGGGCGCGGGCAACAATGCGTTCATTTCCAGTAATTCCATACCCGTGAAATTGCTTTCGCTCTTCTACGACCCGATTTGCGATGGTTATGAATGGAGCGACTACCTCTTCGAAAGCGATACGTTGGCCTGGGTGGAACTCTCGCATCCCGAGCCGGCCGACACCCTGGAGTTCGACCTGTACTACCAATACCGACGAAGAGTGGTGCCGTATAGCTGGTGTTACATCGACGATTGGGCGTTTTGCGAGGAGCTCGACAGCCCGGAAGAGCTCGGTCAGGTCTTCGGCTATGCCGTGAACTTTGCCCGTTATCGCTTCGGCGAGGGATTCTTTTATCTACATACTACGCCGCTGGCCTTCACTAACTTTCACCTGCGGCGACCCGAAGGGTTGGCCTATGCGGAGGGGGTCTTTTCCCACCTTCCCGACGGGCCGGTCTATTGGGACGAACATCACCAGATCTCGGCTGTGCTTTCCCGTCGCCTCAACGAGCTGTATGCGCAAGGACAGCAACGGCGGTTGAACAACGAAGGCCCCTTGCAGTACATTCTCTCGCAACCGCCTCTGGCCTGGGCCTGGTATATCGGCTTGGGCCTGGTCTTGTCGTACTTGCTTTTTCGGGCCAAACGCAGGCAGCGGATCATCCCGGTACTGGAGCCCAACACGAACACCTCGTTGGAGTTCGTTTCGACGATCGGCCGCCTTTATTTTATTCAGAACAAGCACCGCAAGCTGGCACAGCAACAGATGAAACTGTTTCTAGCCTACGTGCGCGATCGCTATCACTTGCCGACGCGAGAACTGAACGATCAGTTTACCCGACAATTGACGGTGCGGTCGGATGTGCCGGCGGAGCTGATCGCGCGCATCCTGCGTTTTCACCGCAATATCGAGAGTTCGGGCTTCCTGTCGGAAAAGTCGCTCGTCGATTTTCACCGGACCTTGGAAAGCTTCTATAAAAATTGTAAATAAGCGTACCAATTCAATTCCCACCTTATGCATTTGGAAGAGAAAAACGAACAGGACGATCAGCAACGGAGTCCTTCTGAAACCACCCCCGAGGATACTCAGGATAAACCTGTGCCGGAGGTAGAGCAGACTACCGGGCTAAGACTCGACCTAAGTCGGCTGCAATTGGCCGTGAGCATGGTCAAGGATGAGGTACACAAGACCCTGGTCGGACAGGAGGAAATGCTCGATCTGTTGCTGGCTGCCTTGCTGACGAACGGGCATGTTCTGATCGAAGGCGTGCCTGGTATTGCCAAAACCCTGACCGCCAAGTTGCTGTCTCAAACGCTCGCCGTTGGATTTTCCCGCATCCAGTTCACGCCCGATCTGATGCCCAGCGATGTGGTCGGTACGACGGTGTTCAATATGAAAA
>JAGQXA010000839.1 GCA_020436865.1 Saprospiraceae bacterium
AGCTGGTGGACCTGGTCTTTCATCAGGGCGATCAGGGGGGAAACCACCAGGCAGATGCCCTTCTGACAAAGGGCGGGCACCTGGAAGCAGATCGACTTCCCGCCGCCGGTCGGCATCAGGGCCAGGGTATCGTGCCCCGCCAGCACGGAGCGGATAATATCTTCCTGTAGCGGACGAAATTCGGGGTATCCCCAGTGTTCCCGCAGTACTTCACGGGGTTCGCGGATCTCCATTGACTCGGCCATAGCTCCTTATTCTTTCTTCACGGAAGTTCGGTACACGCCGCGGCCTTCGGGGCATTCCGGCGACGGATCCCTATTCTTTCCCAAAATAAGAAAACGAATGGCAAGGAGAAAGAAAAAGGCCCGGGCACATCGTGTCCCGGGCCATATTTATTGGGCGTTCTCAAATATGCCGACGTAGAAGTAGTTTGGGCCCCCTAACCATTTCTACGTCGGCATACACTCAAGCGACGGCTGATCGTCGTCTCCATGGTTCCCCAACCACTTTCGCTTGAGCATAGGTCGTTTTGGCGTACGTCAATCCCGGCTGAGATTATACGACTTGTTGATGTCGGTCGGATAGTTGTCGTGAAACTTGCAATCTTTACCGATGTTCATCTCCAGTTCACCTTCCCCCTTCTTCGTAAAGATGCCACCTCCCCAGAGGTAGGCCATGTTCTCCTTGAACAGGCAATTCTGAAAGTTCAGTTCCACCTGGCCGTTCTCATTCTCGGCGAAGATGGCAGCGCCGTAGCTGGCCATGTTTTCCACAAAATTGCAGTTTTTGAAAACCGGCCGGCAATCGCCGCCGCGACGACCGTCGTTGAAGATCGCGCCGCCGTCGAGTTCGGCCTGATTCTGGCTGAAAGTGCAGTTCACGAAACGAGGAGCGCAGGAACCCGACTCGCCGTAGTTGTAGAAAGCGGCGCCGTCGAAGCCGTGGTTATTGGTAAACGTGCAATTGCGAATGACCGGGTGAGAGACCTTGCCCTTGGACCCATTGTTGAACCAGCCGCCCCCGCAGCGAATGCGGCCGCCCTTGTCGGATTGTCCGTTGGCATTGCCGCCGGTGACGATGAAGCCGTCGAGCAGGGTTTGGTCCGATACATTCTCGGTATAGATGACCGAGAAAGAGTTGTCCTGATAACCGGTATCGCCGATCTCGCCGCTCAGAACGGTGGGGTAATTGAGCCAGTCGCGCTGCTCGGCGGTACTCTCGCTACCGCGGAAGCCGCCGAACACCCGCACCCCGTCGTTGAGCTCGAAGGAGGCCTCGCGCTCACTGTCGGCAGTCGGCTTGTAGGTACCCGTAGCTACCCAGACCTGATCGCCGGCCTCTGCCTGGCGCAGCACGGCAGCCAGATCGGAAGCGGCCTCCTCCCAGGAGGTTCCATCGCCGGGCCCGTCCGGACGCACAAAGAAGATATTGCCTTCGTTTTGCGCGAACAGGCAGCTACAGCTCATCAAAAAGGAGAAGAAGACACCGGTAAAAAGTTTCATGGTCGTACCAATAGAAAGTGAACAAAAATTGACTACGGCGTAATCAATACGTTCATTACGTGGGACTATAACTTTGGTACGTTCACGGGAATTAAAAACAACAACAAACTTGGTCGATAGGTGTCCTTTACGCGAAGAAAGCAGTCTAGTCTCGGGGGACTTTAGGATCGGATTTGGGATGTTCCGGGAAAATTGGGATTTCTCTTGCCCCGGCAATTGCTTACAAATATAATGTTCCCCTTCAGATTAAAAAAGCCTCCCTGCGAAAATTTATTACATTTCTACCTGTTAACATAAACTTAATGTTGGGCCCTGCTTTTCATTCCCAACTTTTCTTTGGCCGCACCTCCGTGCGATTTTTTGCAACGAAAGGTAGCTTCCAAACGGCATCCGGCGCTCTTTCGACAGAAAAAGGCAGGCGGTTCCAGCCGCTACCGTTTGGGGCCCCGATACACCGGATCGCTTTTGTATTGCCGGTCGATCACCGTCGAGATCGTGATCCCGCCAAAGAAATAGATGTCCTTGCCCGACGATCCGCGCAGTTGACCCATGGGGTTCGGGGCAGCGTCGGGGGTGTATTCCGGGGTGCGATACGACAGAGCGGCCGCTACCGGATTGCTCTCGGCCAGCACTTCCAGGTCCGGGTACGTCGTACTGATATCGTCCAGATAATCGGTAAAGGTCTTGCGGAAACCGATCTCGAAGCCGAGGTTGGTGTTCTGTCCTACCCATACGTTGAAACCGATCCCAAACGGGATGGAAAGCTGCCGCAGGCTGTAACGCTCCCGGTCGGGATATTCGGGAAGCCCCTGCCCTTCCGTACCGAGCGGCTGCAGGTCGATCCACTCGCCCTGATACCGCGCCTGCGGGTTGAAGAAAAAACCGGCCACGCCCAGAAAGCAGTAGGGTGCGGCAATACGCTGTTGCCGTTCGCCGAAGTTCAGGAACGTAAGTTCGCCCTGCAGGCCGATCTCGTACAGGGGCGAGCGGAAGTGCAGATTGCGCTCGCGCACCAGGAGGCCCTCATAGTGTTCGTCAGTACCGGAAATATGCCCCTTGTAGAAGTGAGCCTTCACGGCAAAATGACGCGATAGATTGGCGCGAATGAATGCCCCCATCGCCAGGTGCAACTCGTCTTTCTCGAAGCGCACCTGCTGTAGATCGCCCAGATAATTGGAAACTCCGATGAACATTCCGGCTTCCATACTTTGTTCCTGGGCATAGCTCAGGCTGTTGAACCCAACGCAAAACATCAGGATCAGGAGTGTTCTCATGGTCATTTTATTTACCCAACCTTGATCGATAGGAAAGACGAACTGCCATCGGCGCAGCGCCGGAAGCAGACCTTTCCATGCCAAAAAACGGTATTTGGGAGCACCAATAGGGGGAACACAGCAGTCGGAAGAAGGGGTTACACCGACGTACAATACCAGGCCCGCCAGGGCCCTTCATGGTAAGGGTAGAAGAAATTTGGGGGATATTTTTCCTGTGGCCGCACGGTTTTGGGAGCGAGGTGTCAAACCGGCACAGGTCCTTTCGAAACGTTGGGTAAAAATAGAGATCCTTCTTGAGCCGACCAACTTTTTGCCGAAAATTATTTCCAAACGATCCCGCCGGACAGAATTATCGGCCAAGCAACTATATGGATACCGTTTTTCGTTTGGCGCGACTTAGATCGGTTGACCCCGGTATCGGTCAACCCGGTGAATTTGCATTTTTCTCTTTTTTTCCGGGCCCGGACCTAGCGGCACATACCGTCGATTTGGTATTATTGTGTGTAGCAAAGGCCAACGTCTATGGAAAATACGATCCACGTAAGGGTCTACGACTTTCTGAAGAACTATCCGCCCTTCAACATGCTTGCTCCCGAGGTGCTGCAAAGGGTATCGGCCAAGGTGGAAGTTCGGTACTACGAGCCTCGGCAGACCATCTTCCGGCAAGGCGAGTTACCCGGCAGGCACATTTTCGTGGTCCGCGAAGGAGCGGTGCAGTTGCTGCGTTCCGAGGAAGAGGAACGCATCCTGTACGACGAATGCGACGAGGGCGACGTCTTCGGTATCCGGCCGCTGCTGGCCGAGCAGGAATACCTGCTAACGGCCGTCGCCGTCGAGGAAACTCTCTTGTACGCCGTTAACATCGAAGGCTGGAAGGAGATCCTCGACGAGAATCCCCGCGTGAGCCTCTACCTGGCCACCAACTTCGCCGCCGGCATGCGCAACCGCTTTTCGGCCGAGAACAAGGGCCGTATCTTCCTCGATCGCGAAAGACTGATCGACGCCAACTTCCGCCTGGTCGAGATCCAGTCGATCGAGAACAGTAAGGAACCGGTCGTTTGTCCGCTCGACACCCCTATCCAACAGGCGGCCACGATCATGAGCGATCAGGAAGTGGGCTCGATCATCGTCGTCAACGACCGCCGGTTTCCGATCGGGATCGTGACCGACCGCGACCTGCGGCGCCAGGTGGTCACCGGCCAGTTCGGGCTGCAGGAGCCGGTCGACCGGATCATGTCGAGCCCGGTCATCACCATTTCGCCGGAGATCACCGTGGCCGACGTGCAGATCCTCATGGTCAAGCACCAGATCCACCATATCTGCATCACCGAAGACGGGACCGCCGCCTCGCCGGTCATCGGCGTCATCTCCGAGCACGACCTGCTCGTCATCCAAGGCAACAATCCGGCCATTCTGGTGCGAGAGATCAAGAAAAGCCGCACGCCGGCCGACCTGCGCCGCATCCGCGAACGGGCCGAAACCCTGATGCGAAAGTACCTCTACCAGGAAGTGGCCATTTCGTTCATCTCGACCGTCATGACCGAGATCAACGACGCCATCATGATCCGGGCCATCGAAATGAGCCTGGCCGCCATGGACGAGGAGGGCGCCCTGCCGCCCGAGGCGCCCTTTTGCTTTATCGCCCTGGGCAGCCAGGGCCGGGGGGAACAATTGCTACGCACCGACCAGGACAATGCCCTGATCTTCGACGACGTACCGGAAGAGGAGTATGCCGGGGTCAAAGACTACTACCTGCGCCTTTCGGTACACATCACCGCTATCCTCAACCAGATCGGCTATGACTACTGCCCGGGCGATATGATGGCCAGCAACCCCAAGTGGTGCAAGTCGCTGCAGGAGTGGAAGGAGCAGTTCGGCGAATGGATCTACCAGCCCAACCCGGCCGCCATCACCTACTGTACCATCTTCTTCGACTACCGGCCGGTGTACGGCGACCGCGAGCTGCCCCGGCAATTGACCGACCACATCTTTCAGTCGATCGAGGAGCAGAACATTTTCCTGGGGTTCCTGGCCAAGAATGCCCTGCAGAATCCGCCTCCGCTCAGTTTCTTCCGCAACTTTGTGGTGGAAAGCAGCGGCGAGCACAAAGACGAGTTCGATATCAAGAAACGGGCCATGATGCCGCTGGCCGACGCCGCGCGCACCCTCATCCTGGAGGCGAGGGTACCCTCGATCAACAACACCTTCCGGCGCTTCGAAAAACTGGCGGAATTGGAGCCGCAGAACCGCGAACTCTTCGAACAGGCCGCCGAAGCCTACGAGATCCTGATCCGCTACCGGGCGATGCAAGGGCTGAAGAACAACGACTCCGGCCGCTTCTTCAACCCGTCCGAACTGAGCAAAATGGAACGCCTGCACCTCCGCAACAGCTTCCGGCCGATCTCCGAGCTGCAATCGTTGCTGACGTTGCGTTTCCAGCTGAATTTTATCCGCTAACCCCTGAAAGCCGCCGACATGCCCTTC
>JAGQXA010000840.1 GCA_020436865.1 Saprospiraceae bacterium
CAGGTGACCGCCCTGGCCGATGGCCGGCGCTTCTACCAGGAGCAATTGCCCATGAAGGGTTTTCAGTCGTCGGTCGACCAGCGGCTGCATCTGGGCCTCGGGGAAGTTTCCCGGCTCGACAGCCTGATCGTAGCCTGGCCAAACGGCTCCTACACCTTGCTGACCGATCTGGCTACCGATCAGATCCTGGAGTTGCGACAGTCGGAAGGCCGACCCGAAAATCCGCTCCCGGCGCCGCCGGTCCGGCCCTCCATCTTCACCGAGAAGACCGAAGATGTCGACCTGCCCTACCGGCACCGCGAGAACGACTTCGTCGATTTCGACCGCGAACGGCTGCTCTATCACATGGTTAGCGCCGAGGGCCCCTGCCTCTGTGCCGGCGACCTGAACGGCGACGGCCGCCCCGACCTCTACCTGGGCGGCGCGAAAGGGCAACCCGGTTCGCTGCTGCTGCAAGATGCCACGGGCAACTTCGTGCCGGCCCAACAGGAGTTGTGGGAAACCGACCGCACTTCGGAAGACGTCGATTGCCGCTTTTTTGACGCCGACGGCGACGGCCGCCCCGATCTTTACGTCGTCAGCGGCGGGAATGAGTTCTCGCGCAGTTCCGATGCACTTTTCGATCGCTTGTACCTCAATCGCGGGCAGGGTCGCCTCGAAAGGTCCAAAGCGCACTTTCCGGCCGGCCGCTTCGAGAGCACTTCCTGCGTCGAAGCAGCCGATTTCGACGGCGACGGCGACCTCGACCTCTTTGTCGGCGGCCGCCTGAGGCCCTTCCTGTACGGCGTGCCGGTATCGGGCTACCTGCTGGAAAACGACGGACGCGGCTCGTTCGCCGATCGTACCGCCGACCTGGCCCCCGGTCTTATCGATCTGGGCCTGCTTACCGATGCCCGTTGGCGCGATTGCGACGGCGATGGCGATCCGGACCTGGTCGTGGTCGGCGAATGGATGAGCATGCAGTACTTCCGCAATGAGGGCGGCAAACTGGTGCAGGCTTCCGAAGAGGCCGGACTGGCCGGGACGAACGGTTTCTGGAACGCCGTGGAGATGGCCGACCTCGACTCCGACGGCGATCTCGATCTCATCCTGGGCAACCACGGCCTTAACTCCCGTTTCAAGGCCTCTCCGGAAAAACCGGTCAGCCTCTATGTCGGCGATTTCGACAGCAACGGCATGGCCGAGCAGATCATCACGGTGTATAACGGCGATCAGGACTACCCCCTGGCCTTGCGCCACGATCTGGTCAGTCAGTTGCCCGGACTGAAGAAGAAATATCTCAAATACGAGAACTACCGCGAGCAGACGATCGAAGACGTCTTTACTTCCGAACAACTGGCCGGGGCTTTGCACCTGAAAGCGAGCCAGATGCAGAGCATGATCGGCCTGAACGACGGCCAGGGGCATTTCGAACTTCGGCCGCTGCCGCAAGCCGCTCAACTCTTTCCGGTCTATGCGATCTTAGCCGACGATTTCGACGGCGACGGGACGATGGATATCCTCCTGGGAGGAAACTTCTACCGCGCCAAACCGGAAGTCGGCAAGTACGATGCCGGTTACGGCCTGTTGTTGC
>JAGQXA010000841.1 GCA_020436865.1 Saprospiraceae bacterium
CGGTTGATCCAGTACTTGAAATTATCGGTAGTCGGTTTGTTGGCGATCTCCACATCCTGTCCAAACTGACGAACGAGTTCTTCCTTGATCGATCGAAAGCTGGTTGGCCGCTGTGCCGGGTCTTTTTGCAGGCAGTTCATGATCAGAGCTTCAAGATCGGCCGGGATCGCGGGATCCAGGACCGATAAGCGTTGCGGAACGACAGAGGTATGACAATCCTTGTAGAACTCCACCCTGGTGGTAAGGCCGGGAGTGAACTGCCTGAAAGAAAAGGGAAGACGGCCTGAAAAGAGCTCATACAGCACCACTCCAAAGGAGTAAATGTCGGATCGGACGTCGACATTTGCATAGTCGGCGAATTGCTCCGGCGACATGTATTCCGGGGTGCCGAAGATCTTATCGCCGATTTCCGCTTTCGTTTTTGCCGTGCCCCAATCGCCGATCTTCAGCACGTGTTCTAAGCTGATCAGCATGTTGGAGGGTTTCAGGTCGCGGTGTACGATCCCCGGGATCTTCTCTTCGGCGTGGGCCATACCCGAGCAAAGTTGGATGGCTGCATTGATCTTTAGCGGTTGCTCCCAAAGGTTCTGGTGCATGAAATAACGAAGGGGCGCCCCTTCGATGAATTCCATGAAAACACAGGGCTTGCCCCTGACCATCTGAATGAAAAGGGCGTTGACGATATTCTCGTGGCGTTCCAGATCGACCCAGGTTTCTGCTTCCCGCACAAAGAGGTCGATCATTTCCCGATTCCAAAGAAATTCGTTCTTGTAGGTTTTAACCGCCAGGTGAACCCCCTCCACCAGATCGCGGACTTTATAGACGATGCCGAAACTGCCAAAGCGGTCATTCTCGACGATCTCAAATCGATTTTGCAAGACATCCCCGACCGGCCATTTGTCGATCCTTTCCATTTATCGTTCTCCTTTGGATTCTACGTAGGGCGTGCCCGCGAGGAACAGGGCGTTGAATCGTTCGACATTTCGGATGAAGGTAGTCCAGGACCGGTCGCTTGGCGACAGAAATGTCGCACTTGCTTGCAGGAAAGGCGCGGTGTGATCCCGCAAGGCTACCCAGAGACAATCGGTCATTTCCGAGTCTGGAACAGTACTCGAAAAATGAACGGCATCTTTGACGATCCGTTGAGCGCTGCCGCTCAATGCCCTTTCCTCTCCTTGCGATATCTGCCGGATCTGCTGCAGCAGGCCGTCCAACTTCTGATCCAACTCCCCTTGCGAAACCTGGGCCGGCAAAAGCCATTTGTCGACAAAGGAGCCGTGCCTCAGCAAGTGCTTCAACACATGAGCCCTCCCGATCACCTGATGTTGGTAGGAGGCGGCAATCGCATCCAGATCCGCCTTGACCTGCTCATACTTACTTCCGGAGGATAGAATGACCTGCGCGACCAATTTCCGGTAAAATTCCTCCGAGCCGGCATTTTTCTCATCCAGGAAATCCAGGAGGATTTGCCGGAAAATGCCCTTAAACTCTTCCGAGCGCAAGTATTCGTCTAACACCGGCAAGTTTGCCTGCTCAAGCTCTTTTGAGATCCCTTCGATCAGTCCCTCGAGGCGGCTAAATCTGAGGTCGGTAGACATATTGTTCACCTTCGTCCCGATGGCGCCGCCGACATAGGGGATCAGATTGAGGAGAATTCCAGCCAACTCCAACAGATACTCTTTTCTTTCTGCCGGCATAACTTATTTTCTTGCAGGACAAGGAATTGTATTCCTAAAGCTACAAAAAATCCAGCTATAGCCCGAGGATCCGGGAAAAACCGGAGTTCCTCCTCCCCTCATTTGCCCCCTGCCGGGTACGGCTTGTTTCCGACTGCCGATCTCTGAAAAGCCGTATCTTGTACCAAACCAACACCCCTGACCATGTATCGATCTTACCTCGCGTTCTTCATTGCTCTGGTTGCGCAATTGCCTACCGCTTCCGCCCAAACGCGCTATCTCGACGAAGTGTTTGCGACCGTCGAGCTTGCTGCCGACATCGAATACG
>JAGQXA010000842.1 GCA_020436865.1 Saprospiraceae bacterium
AACTGCAGCGGTTCTCCTTCGTGGAGGTGATCGGCGAATGCAAGAATGGCCGGGAAGCATTGAACAAGATCGGCAAATACCGGCCCGACCTCGTCTTCCTCGACATCCAAATGCCCGATCTTAACGGAATCGAACTGCTGACCGACCACCCCTTCGAGTCGCTTCCTTTCATCATTTTTGTGACTGCCTACGACCAGTATGCCCTGCGGGCTTTCGACCTGCAGGCCGTCGATTACCTCCTCAAACCGTACGACGACGAGCGCTTTGCCAAGGCCCTGCACCACGCCCGGCAACAGATCATGCTGCAGGACAAGGCCCTGCTGCATGAAAAAATGGTGCGCATTCTGCACGAACACCAGCACCAGCAAGAGGACAGTGCCGAACTGATCGAGATCAAGGAAAAAGGCCGTACCCGCTATCTGCACTGGCAGGAGGTGCACTGGGTCGAATCCGACGGCAACTACCTCAAGCTGCACGGCGAGCAGCAAACGCACCTGCTGCGACAAACGCTGCAAGCCCTGGAGGAACAACTCGAACGCAATTTCTTCCTCCGCATCCACCGGTCTATCCTGTTCAACACCCTGCACTTCGATGCTGCCCGTTACCTCGGCAACAACCAGTATCAGATCCTGTTGAAGAGCGGCGCGCGCCTGCAATCCAGCCGGAGCTACAAAGACCGCATCGTAGAATTCCTGGAAGACCTCGACCTCAAGAAACAGTGGTAGACCGGCCTCCACCAACCATCACAATTCTAACCATTGGTCACAATCTGCTTTTAAGCCGCCTCGATCGAGCTTAAATTCGATCCTGTTTGAATCACCCAAATTCGCTGTCATGAGATCACACCGTACCCAAAGGTCGCTTGCGACCGCTCTATTCTTGCTGGTCGCCTGGTTCCTGCCGGCGCAAACGATCCTCACCACGACCCCCAACGCCAGCCAACGATCTTCGGTCACCCAAACCGTCGGCCTTGCCGAGATCGGCATTACCTACCACCGTCCTGCAGTGAGCGAGCGCGAAGTGTGGGGCAAATTGGTTCCTTACGACGCCGTCTGGCGTGCCGGCGCCAATGAAAACACCGTCATCACCTTCTCGGAGAAGGTATGGGTGGAAGGCAAGGAGCTGCCCGCGGGAACCTATGGGCTACACCTGCTGCCGAAGCAGAACGAAGCCGTGCTGATCTTCTCTCAAAATGCCACCTCCTGGGGCAGTTTCTCCTACGATCCGGGTGAGGATGTACTGCGCGTAACCATCGCACCGGCGCCATCCGATCATTTCTACGAATACCTGACCTATACGTTCGACGAGCTGACGGCCGACGGAGCTACCTGCGCGCTTCAATGGGCCGATCGCAAATTCCCCTTCCATCTGCGCACCGATACACACAATGCCGTACTGGCCAGTTTGCGCAACGAGCTGCGCAGCAAAGCCGGTTTTACCTGGCAGGGCTGGAACGAGGCCGCGAACTACTGCCTGCAGAACGACGTCAATCATCAGGAAGCGCTTGCCTGGGCCACGCGCTCCGTATTCATGAACCCCAATCCCAACAACCTCCTCACGAAGGCCCGGCTCGCTGCCAAAGTTCAGGGAGCGACGGGCGCGGAAGAGCAAAAAGCGGTATTCGCATCCTTGCAGGCCGACCTCGACGGGCAGAACGTGACCTGGAAGGAATGGCAGGCCGCCGCGAACTACGCGATGCAACAGAAAGACTGGGAAAGATCCCTCCAATGGGCCGACCGGTCGATCGCCATGAGCCGCAACATGACCAACATGATGACCAAGTCGCAGGTACTGGCCGCCAAAGGCGATATGAAAGGCGCCGAGAAAGTGAAGAACGATGCGATCGCCAAAGGCACCAATGCCGAGTTGAACCTCTACGGCTACCAATTGATGTTCTCGGGAAAAACGACCGAAGCGCTGGCCATCTTCGAGGCCAATGCCGCCAAGTACCCCGACGATCCGAACGTGTGGGACAGCCTCGGCGAGGGCTATGTCAATGCCGGCCAGAAGGACAAGGCCATCGAAGCCCTGAAAAGATCGCTTTCGATGAACCCTCCGGCCAATATCAAGGCCAACTCGCTGCGATTGCTCGAGCAACTGGGCGTTTCCCATGAAGATCTGAAATCGAAGACTAAACCATAAAGCAGCTCAATTTTTTCGGGTCGCCCTCCGGGGCGACCTCTTTTCAGCTGCCTCCATCCTCTTGTAAGCAGTCGCAACCCGACCTGATAAGATTCCATTTCAGTTTTTAAAGTTTGAGGCGGTAGCCGGTCCTTCCGGCTACCTTTTCTTGCTCCTCTCCCCCCTTCCCGGCTACCTATACCGACACCGAAATGGTTTGGGAATATCCCAACCATTTCTATGTCTGCATATACCCAAACGAAGGCTGACCGACCGTTTCGAAAATTTCCAGACCACTCTCATTTGGGCATACATCGGATTTTTCACGACGCTCATGGATTTTTCTTGACCACTATCGGTTTTTAGTGGTAGTTTTAAGAAAATCTTAACTGTCTAAATCATTCGAACATGGGACCCAGCGTAATTTTCATTCCCCTCTTTTTCGCCCTGGTGATCATCGCTATGGGGATTTTCACCGTCAAGCAACAATCGGCTGCCCTCGTTCAGCGGTTGGGAAAATTTCACAGTATTCGCCATGCCGGCCTGCAATTCAAGATCCCTATGGTCGACACGATCGCCGGCAAGGTAAGCCTTAAGGTACAGCAACTCGATGTGAACGTGGAAACCAAAACGCTCGATGACGTTTTCGTGCGCCTGAAGGTTTCCGTACAGTTCAAGATCCTGCGCGAGTCCATCTACGAGGCCTTTTACCAACTCGAAAATCCCTTCGAGCAGATCAACGCATACGTATTCGACGTCGTCCGGGCGGAAGTGCCGAAAATGAAGTTGGACGATGTATTCGTACGCAAAGACGACATCGCCGTGGCGATCAAGCGCGAACTGGAAGAAGCCATGAATGACTATGGCTACGGGATCGTCAAGGCCCTGGTAACCGACATCGACCCGGCCGAAGAGGTCAAGCGCTCGATGAACCACATCAATGCCGCCGAACGGAAGAAAACGGCTGCCGAATTCGAAGCCGAAGCCGACCGGATCCGCATCGTCGCCAAGGCCAAAGCTGAAGCCGAGAGCAAGCGCCTGCAGGGCCAGGGGATTGCCGACCAGCGCCGCGAGATCGCCAAGGGCCTGGAAGAATCGGTAGAAGTGCTCAACAAGGTGGGGATCAACTCGCAAGAGGCTTCTGCCCTCATCGTGGTCACGCAACACTACGATACCATGCAGTCGATCGGCGAGAATGCCAACAGCAACCTGATCCTGCTACCGAATGCACCTTCGGCCGCCAGCGACATGCTTTCGCAAATGGTTACCTCCTTCGTCGCCTCCCAGCAACTGGGCGAAGAGATCAAGTCCAAAAAGAACGGACACGATAAGGTCAAGAAGGAATCGTAAGCAGAAGATACCGACAAAAGAAAAGTGGTTTGGGATCCTTCCCAAGCCACTTTTTTTGTCCGGCTGACCGACCGCGTTCACTTGCCGGTCATCAGTTCATACCACCAGCGGTCTTTTTCGAAATTGGCCGCCGTATCGATGATCAGCAGGTCCCAGTTTTCATCGCCCTCGTATTCCTCGAAGAGGTTCCAGTACGACGATTCCTCCCCTTCCCGGTTCTGTACCCAGCAATCCGCAAGGTTGTCGCAGGGCGTAAAATCGGCATGGCCGTCGAGCAGACGGCGCAACCCACCCAGCACGAACTCGTCGTCGTAGAAATTGTAGTGGATCGAATAACAGCTATCGTTGTGTACGTAGAAGAGGGCGTTGTTCGCCGTGCTGTAGTTGTAGAGTTCGATCTCGATCCAGCCCTCCTCCTCGGTTAGTCCGTCGTCCCAGACATCGACGATCAGGTCTTCTTTTTCCAGGCGTTGAACGATCTCCTCCTGCCCTTTGTGCAGGAGATTGCGGATCGGCAATTGCCCCTGTACGCAGGCGGCCAGGGCAGGCACAAAGAGCAGCGACAGTAAGCAGCGAAATGCGTGGGTTCCAGTCATCGGGTCAGTTTTTCCCAAAATAAGGCAAAAAAGAAGAGAACAAAAAAAATGCCCCCCTCCAACTCAGTCGGAGAGAGGCTATCCCAAAAACCGATTACATCTTAGCAGGAGGCCGGATAAGACCGGCTTCCTGCTCAGTGTATGCCAATTAATCCAGGTAAATCATCTTTCTGGTGGCCGTATGCGTAGCCGTTTCCAGGCGATAGTAGTACACGCCTTTCGCCGGCAGTTGATCGAGTTGCACTTCGTGGTAGCCTTTTCCGTAGGCTCCCTGATAGCGCCAAACGACTTTCCCGGCAGCGTCCGTAACCGATAGCGTGATCTCTTCCGGTTGCGAAAGCTGGAAGCCGATCGCGGTTTGCTCGCGGAAGGGGTTCGGCCGGTTCTGATACAGCTGGAAATTATCGACCAACGTCTGGCCGTCGAAGGTCAGTTGCAGGTCGAGCACCTCCTCCGAACCATCGTAAGCCTCGGCCTGCGTGTAGCGGGAGGAGACGGCCAAGAGGTCGCGGAGATTCCCGGAGGCTTGAGCCTGGAAGGACAAGCTGAAGAGCGCTTGCCCATCTCCCATCGGCACGGCTTCCGGCGAATGCCAGCTGGTGGTCAGCACTCCTTCTTCCAGGAATGACAGGCCAAAGTTATCGATCGTCGCCAAACCAGGCAAGACCTCTACCAGATATAATTTGTCGGCTGCAAACTCTAAGGTGAATTGATAGCCGAGCAAGTTCAGATCGGCGGCCGTGAATTCGACCGTAACGGTCTGGCCCGCAGTGATCTC
>JAGQXA010000843.1 GCA_020436865.1 Saprospiraceae bacterium
CCGTAGCGGAAGGATTTCGCCTGATCGATATCGACACCCGCCCCGATGCCGTTCAGGAGAACGCGCCGGTGGGTACCGAAGTCGGCCTGCAGGTGCAGCCGGCCGATGGAGGTCGCGGGGAGGTCTATTATCAACTCGCCGACAACGTTTCTGGCATCTTTGCGATCCATCCGCAGAACGGCAGGGTGACGGTCGTCGACTCCAGTCGCCTGGACTGCGAGCTGGCGACGACGCAGCGCATCGTCGTGGCGGCCTCGACCGCCGATGGCCGGCGGGCATCGCAATCCTTCACCATTCAGGTGGAGGATGTGAACGAATTCCCGATCGGTGAGCTGACCGATGTCGACCCGGCCGAGAACGCCGTGCCGCAAGACGCCGAGGCGCAAAGCCCGGTGGGGATCACCGCCTTCGCCGAAGATCCCGACGCCGGCGACCGCGTCGCGTATTCGCTCGTCTCCGAACCGGCTGGCTTGCTGGGCATCGATCCGGCCACCGGGGTGGTTTACGTCAAAGACGCCGAGGCCCTGCAGACGCAGGCCGGCGACCGGCTGTCGCTGCAGGTCGTCGCCCGCAGCGAAGACGGTAGCCGTAGCGAAGCCGATTTTCGCCTGAAGATCGTCGCGCCGACGGCCGGCGGGAAAGGAGCAGGAGGTAGCGAAAAGGCTTATCCCATTCTGCCCAAACCCTCTCAGGTCGTAAGATCCTATCCCTCCCTGGTGGTCGACGACGATCTGGCCAGCAACACCTGGCGCTCGATCTGGATCAACCTCCAAGGCTACTTTTGGGCCGTGCTGCTGTCGGTGCCGCTGGGCTTTATGATCGGGCTGTTCCCGATCTTCCGGGGCCTGTTCAGCAAGCAGGTCGACGCCCTTCGCTATCTGCCGCTAACGGCCTTGACCGGACTGTTCATTATCTGGTTCGGGATCGAAGATCAGATGAAGATCGCCTTCCTGGCCTTCGGCATTATCGTGTACTTATTGCCCGTCGTGGTGCAGAGGATCCACGAAGTGGAGGAGGTATTCACCCAAACGGCCTTTACCCTGGGCGCGAATTCCTGGCAAACCATCCGCTCGGTGTTCTTCCCATCGGTGATGTCGAAGCTGATGGACGACATTCGCGTGCTGACGGCCATTTCCTGGACCTATATTATCATCGCCGAACTGCTCAACCGCGAAGGGGGGGTCGGCTCGCTGATCTACATCAAGGCGCGGCAGGGGCAGATTCCCAAAGTGTTTGCCATTCTGATCGTGATCGTGCTGATCGGCTTCCTGCAGGATCGCATTTTTGTCTATCTGGACAAGCGCCTTTTTCCGCATAAGTACTATAAAACGACGCTGGCCGGCATTCGCGAAGTGGAGTATGGCATCCTGGCTATCCTGCTGATGATCGCTGTGGTCATCTTCCAGCAGATCTGGCTCCCTTCGCTCACCGGCACCTTCAATAACCTGGCGATCATTACCGTGATTGCGGCCCTGATCATCATCGTCTTCGGCGAGATCAAAGTGCGCGGCGCCCTGCGAAAAGCCGGCTAACCCAACAACCCAATCCCCCAACAACCCAATAACCCAATAACCTAACCAACCACTACACCCAGCATGCCAGCACACGTCGACACCGACCTTCCGAACATCATCGAGCTGCGCAACGTCAGCCAAAGCTACGACGGCGGAGAGAATTGGATCATCCGCAACCTCAACCTGTTGGTGGAAGACAAGCCCGACCAGGGGCAATTCGTCGTCATCCTCGGAATGTCGGGTTGTGGAAAATCGACTTTGCTGCGTTATATCGCCGGCCTGCAGGACCCTACGGAAGGGGATGTGTTGGTCCACGACCGTCCGAGGGGCGCCGACAACCGGGTGAGCATGGTCTTTCAGCAATACTCCTCCCTGCCCTGGCTGACCGTGCTCGACAATGTCAGTCTGGCCTTGCGGTACAAAGGGGTCGCGGCAAAGGAACGCAACGATAAGGCCCGCGAGCTCATCGAACTGGTCGGGCTGAAGGGCCACGAGGAGAAGTTTGCCCAGTACCCCACGCTGTCGGGCGGGCAGCTGCAGCGGGTAGCCATCGCCCGTAGCCTGATCGCCAATCCGGAGATCATCCTGATGGACGAACCCTTCGGAGCGCTCGACATCAACACCCGTCTGCAAATGCAGGACTTGCTGGCCGACCTGTGGCTGCGCTTCCATCCGACGGTCGTGTTCGTGACCCACGACATCTCCGAAGCGGTTTACCTGGGCGACGATATCTACATCATGAAATCGGCTCCTTCCCGCTTCGTCGAGCATATCAAGGTCGACCTTCCCTTTCATCGCACGCGCGACACCAAGCGCGACCCCCATTTCGTCGAGTTGGTGCGCGAAGTGGAGGATCGCATGGTCAAGGTAGCTTCCATAGAGGAATAGGCCCTCCCGTACGCCTGGCAAACGCATTTGCAAATCATTAACGATTTGCCGGTTGACTTGCCGGGAAAATCGTTGCAGATTGTAGGCTCAAGCGAGAGTGGGTTGGGATTATTAGGGCAGGCGTTCAGTGGTCGCTTGAGAAAATGCCGACGAAGAAGTGGTTTAGGATTTCCCAGACCACTTCGGTCTCGGCATAGGCTGGCTCCCTTCAGGGGCCGTTTCCATTTTTTGACGTTTACGGTTGTGCCCCGCTATGGTTCTGAATATCCCACAATACATCCTCGAAGCCAGCCTCGGCCTGTTCCTGTTTTGGGGGTATTTTCAATTGCTGTTGCAGCGGCATACCGAGGCCCGGCTGACGCGATGGTATCTCCTTTTTGCGACCACATGTTCGTTGCTGGCGCCTTTGTACGACTGGCGCCCGCCGTTCCGGTCGGAATTCCTGGCCGAGCTTTCGATCTTGCCGTCGACCCGTTTGTCGGGACTGATCGAACCTACCCTGCCCGAACGCTGGGAGCCCTACCTGGCCGGTTGGACCGTCACCTTCGGCGACCTGGCGGCCCTGATCTATTTTATGGGACTGGCGATCCTGAGCTTTCGTCTGATCGATCGCCTTTGGAACCTTCGGAACTATATGGCCATGCCGGAACAAGTCGACTACGGCCTGCTTATCGACCGCCGAAGGGCCACGTCTGCCTCTGCCTGGCTAGGACATCTGTTGTCGACAGGGGAGTTGCGCACGGATAGAGCAAAATGGGCCCTGCAGCGGGAAGCGCCGCGCTTTCGCTGGTGGCACTTCTCAGAGGTCATTGTCATGGAAATGGGTGTGATCGTGCTGTGGTTCAACCC
>JAGQXA010000844.1 GCA_020436865.1 Saprospiraceae bacterium
ACGGCGCCTTTCGACACCCGCGATCCGCCGAAGAGGCCCGTTTGGCCTTGGTCGCCGGTCTTGGTATAGATCTTGAAAGCCATAAAAGGTAGTTTTTTCGCCGCCTCGCAAGCGGCCCATAGAAGGCTCCTAGCTGGTCGCTCCGACGTAGCGTTCGTTGAGCACGTCGGATTCGATCAGACCGTCGCGCAAACGCACAATGCGCCGGGCCTGCTCCGAAATATCGGGTTCGTGGGTTACCAGGATGATCGTATTCCCCTGAGCATAGATGCGTTCGAAGATATCCATGATCTCCAAAGAGGTCTTGGTGTCGAGGTTGCCGGTCGGTTCGTCGGCCAGGATGATGGAGGGGTTGTTCACCAGTGCACGAGCAATGGCGACGCGTTGCCGTTGCCCGCCCGACAACTCGTTGGGTTTGTGGTCCATGCGGTCGGTCAGCCCGACGGCTTCGAGCACCTCCTCCGCGCGTTCGAGACGAAGGCTTTTCGACATTCCGGCATAAACCAGCGGCAACGCGACGTTCTCCAGGGCCGACAACCGCGGCAAAAGGTTGAACGTCTGAAAGACAAACCCGATCTCCTTGTTGCGCACTTCGGCCAGATCGTTGTCATCGAGCGTGCTGACGTTCTGTCCGTTGAGAATATATTCCCCGGAAGTCGGCGTATCGAGGCAGCCGATCAGGTTCATCAGGGTAGACTTTCCGGAGCCGGAAGGCCCCATCAGTGCTACGAATTCGTTGCGGTGAATATCGAGGGTGATCGATTGCAGCGCATTTACGATCGTACTACCCATGATGTAGGTCTTCTTCAGGTCGCGTACGGAGATGATTGGGTCCATGCGGTTTGGTTCAAGGCAGTCGGATCAGGAGGGCCGGTCGTCGTCGAGCTCAATGACTTTCGGCACCCGGAAGAAAGGGCCTTCCCGGTCGGGCGCGTTCTTTAGCGCCATTTCCCGGTCGAGGGCTTCTTCCACCCGATCTTCCCGCCAGCGGTTAAGTTCTGAGGTGATGTGAGTTAGCGGTTCAACGCCGGAGGTGTCCAGATCGTTCATCTTTTCCACCATCTGAAGGATGGCGGCCAGGTCGACCTCCAATTGCAGGCGCTCTTCCTCTGTCAGCTGCAAACGGGTCAGCGATTCGAGTTTCGAAATTAAGGCCTTATCTATATTCACGGCAAAAAATTAGATGACCGGAGGGTTTTCCCGGCCGAACGACCTCCTGACCTCCTGGTTATGGATGAAGATGCCACACCAAAGAAAACAAGGGAACTGCATTCCGCCTAAAAAAAGCCGGAATATTTGTAATTTCGTGCTGCTTCCAAACGAACTGCTTCAACCCTATGATCGAACAGGTTAAACATGTCGCCATCGCCGGCAATATCGGCGCGGGGAAAACCACGCTGACCACACAGCTCGGAAAACACTTCGGCTGGGATGTGCATTACGAGTCGGCCGACGACAACCCTTATTTGAGCGATTTCTACAACGACATGAAACGTTGGTCGTTCAACCTGCAGATCTATTTTCTCAATAGCCGCTATCAGCAAGTGCTGCGCATTCTCGATGGCGACCGCACCGTAGTGCAGGATCGAACGATCTACGAAGACGCCTATATCTTCGCCCCGAACCTTCACGACATGGGGCTCATGTCCACCCGCGACTTCGAAAACTACTTCGCCCTGTTTCAAACCATGTCCTCCCAGATCAAGGCGCCCGACCTGCTCATTTATCTGCGGGCCACCATCCCCACCCTGGTCGAACACATTCAATCGCGAGGCCGTGATTACGAAGGGAATATGAGCCTCGATTACCTCAAACGCCTGAACGAGCGCTACGAGACCTGGATCAACTCCTACGATGAAGGTCGCCTGCTGATCATCAACGCCGACGAGGTCGATTTCCTCCACAATGCCGAAGACCTGGGTCAGGTTGTCAGCCTGGTGCAGGGCGAACTGCACGGGCTGTTCGACTGAGAGGTCCGATAGGTGCCATACTGCCAGGCCCGGACTGCTCTTTCCCTGCCGAACCACTACAGCGACGCCTGATCAGCGGGCGCCTGATCGCCCGGACCAGGCTGCCAGTCGGCAGGTAGTTGCTTGATGATGAAGTCGGGGATGAATTCGGTGAGTTTAGCGTGAGTACCCAGCGCCAACCCGCCCAGCAGGGCCAGGTGAAAGAGCACGGTGAGCACCACGGCTTTGCGCCGGTTGGCGCGGGCTGCTTTTTCCCAATAGCGATTTTGCATGCGGCGCAAATTTTGAATGAGGAGATCGGCTTTGTAACGGCACAGGCTGATGAAATAGTCTGGATGGGCCGGAAAAATCCGTCCGGAAGCCCGCCCGTTCGGAAAACAATGTGCGCCTCCCGGGTATTCTATTTTTAAGCCCCCACTCTCCACCAAATCAGCAAAGATGGAAAAGCTACTGACCCTTCAGGAGGAACTGACCGAAGCCAAGGTCAAACTGGTCGCCGTATCGAAAACCCACGGCCCGGAAGCGATCCTGCGCCTGTATCGCGAAGGGCAACGCGATTTCGGAGAGAATCGCGTTCAGGAACTGCTGGAAAAGCAGCCCGTTCTCCCCGCCGACATCCGCTGGCATCTCATCGGACACCTGCAAACCAACAAGGTCAAGTACGTCGTACCCTTCGTACACCTGATCCATGCCGTCGACAGCCCGAAACTGCTCTTTGAGATCGACCGGCGGGCTGAAGCCATTGGCCGGGTCATTCCCTGCCTGCTCCAGTTCAAGATCGCCGAAGAAGAAAGCAAGTTCGGCCTTAGTTGGGAGGAAGCAACTCAACTGCTCGAAGATCCCCGGTTTCCGGAGCTGAAGCACGTGCTCATTGCCGGGGTAATGGGCATGGGCACCCTGACCGACGACGAGGCCCAAACCCGCCGGGAGTTCCGGACGCTCAAACGTTATTTCGACCAACTCAAGTCGACCTTTTTCCCGGACTCCGATTCCTTCCGGGAACTCTCCATGGGCATGTCGGACGACTACCACCTCGCGATCGAAGAAGGTAGTACGATGGTCAGGATCGGTAGCCTGTTGTTTGGGGAAAGGGAGTAGAGGTTACAGAGGTTCCAATAGTGGCAGAGGGAGAAAATCACTTTACCTGCGCTTCCTGCCGGTTGATCTCTTCCAAGACCTTTTCATAGACCTGGAACATCAGTTTCGGATCGTCCTGCAGTTGTTGATAGGCCTCATCGAACTGCTCGCGGGTGATGTGGTGAATGGTGAAGATCTGTTCGTAGTAGGTTTGGGAGACCGTATCTTTGAGTTCTCCGTAGAGTTTCTGCGCCATGGCTTCGGCCAGATGAATATCGACGAGTACCGGCACCAACTCCTCTTCCGGAATGACCAGGGTCGTCTCTTCGGAACAGGAGGAGGCTAGCAGGCAAACGCCCAGAGCGAGCAGGCACAACCAATGCTTCATCCGGGAAAATGTTGCTTGGGAAAATGAAATTCGACGACCCGGCCGCCGCCTCGCTCCAACTCTCTCCAGCGAGCGACCGATAGTTCGATCCCGACGATCCCGCAGGTGGGGATATTGCCAATGTAGGAGGTAGTGAACAGATTGGCCAGCATGGTGAAGGCCGGATTATGGCCAAAGAACAACACCGTTTGCCAATCGTCGGTAAAATCGTTGATGATATCGAGCAATTCGCCCGCCGAGGCCTCGTAGA
>JAGQXA010000845.1 GCA_020436865.1 Saprospiraceae bacterium
CCCGGGCTACCGGAGAAGTGAAGCCGGAAGATAATTTCTATATCGATCACAAGACCGAGTTCCGGGGCACGATCAGTCTGTTCTCGGAATCCAAGAATCTCCAGTTCGACGGCTTCGCACGGCTCAAGGCCGACTTGCCCAATCTCCACTGGTTCTCCGTTAACTTCGAGGGCGACAAGAGCGATCTGGCCATTCGCTTCGACGAACCGAAGAACTACCAGGGCGAACCCCTCTTCACCGGCCTGTACCTCAGCCGGGAAACGGCGCGCATCTACCCGCGCATCATGGCGCCGCTCTATTTTCGCAAAGACCGGCAGTTGTTACCGGTGAAGGGCTTGTTTCAATACGATCAGGAGAAGGACCGCTTCATTTTCGGCGACTCGACCAAGGTGTCGACCCCAGGCCATCTCAAGGGCAATCAGGTGATCTTCCACAACAAGACCGGTAAGATCGAAGCCGAAGGCCGGTTCAACATTGGCGAGGGCCTCAAATACATCAAAGTCGATGCGGCCGGGTACGCCGAAACCAAGATCGAGGAGATCGAAGCGGATACCCTCAGCGGCGGGCCGATAGTCGATAACAACCTCCAGGTGGAACTCATGGCCGGCATCGAGCTGATCGTTCCGGAGGAATTGCTCAAGCTGATCATCACCGATTTTCGCTCCTCGAGCTTCGACGCGCAGAGCGTGGTGTACGCGAGTAATCCCAACTTCTACCGCAAGGCGACTGCGGAACTCTTTCCGGAAGATAAGGAAATGCAGCGGGTCCTCGACGGGATCAGCCTGAACACCTTCGATCTGCCGAAGAAATTCAATAGCTACACCTTTCTATTCAGCCGTATCCCGATGAAGTGGGACGTCGATTACCAGAGCTTCGTGTCGACCCAGTCGGTTATGCCGCTGGCCAGCATCCAGGGCGAACTCATCAACCGGATGGTCACCTGCTATGTCGAATTCAAGATGCCGACCAACGACGACGATCGCTTGTACATTTACCTGCGGTCGCCCAGCGGCTTTTATTACTTCTTTGGCTTCAAGCAGGGAATCCTGAACATGGTCTCGAATAACACCAAGTTCAACGACCTCGTCGTGGGCATGAAAGACAAAGAGCGAATTCGCAAAATGCCCGACGGGCAAACCTACGAGATCCAGCCGGTCGATCCCGGTACAGCCTCGGCCTTCGTCAAGCGCGTACAGGCCGCCAACGACTGAACGAAATGACCAAAAAAGAAAAAGCGGCAGCGATTGCGGCGATTCTGGAAGAACTCTATCCGGAAACGCCCATTCCGCTCGAGCACCAGGACCCCTACACATTGCTGGTGGCCGTGCTCTTGTCTGCCCAATGCACCGACGTACGGGTCAATCAGGTGACCCCCGAACTATTCGCCCTCGCCGATAACCCGCGCGATATGGTGGCAATTCCGGTCGAGGAGATCGAAGCGGTCATCCGTCCCTGCGGACTGGCTCCGCGCAAATCCAAGGCTATTCACGGACTTTCGCATATTCTACTGGAAGAATATGAAGGGGAGGTCCCCCAAACCCTCGAGGCGCTCGAGAAACTGCCGGGTGTCGGACATAAAACGGCCTCGGTGGTGGTCTCGCAGGCTTTCGGGCAGCCGGCCTTTCCGGTCGACACTCACATCCATCGCCTGGCCTGGCGCTGGGGGCTCAGCAGCGGAAAGAATGTGCAGCAAACGGAAGCCGATCTGAAGAAACTCTTTCCCAGGGAAAGCTGGAACCAACTTCACCTGCGCATCATCTTCTTCGGCCGGGAGTATTGCCCCGCCCGCGGGCACGATCCGAATAAGTGCCCGATCTGTAGCAGGTTTGGCCGTAAAGAACTGTTCAAGTAGTAGAAAGGTGCTCCTCTTTCTACGTTCTACTTTCTACTCAGAAAGGATAGCCCAATCCAATATTGTAGTTTAGATTCTGGAAGGGTTTAGCGCCCGGGATCTGCCAGCGCCAGTGTACTTCGCGGGAAGATCCGTTGCCGTCCTCTACGAGGGTCGGGTAGGGGTTGCGCACTTTCACCCCCACATCCAGGCGGAAGATGAAGTAACTGAAATCGACCCTCAGGCCCGCACCGGTGCCGATCGCCAGATACTTGAGGAAATTGTCGCCCGTTTTTTCGTTGTTTTCATCGTAGCGCGCATTCCAGAGTAACTGCTCCAGTTCTCGGTCGGGATCGTCGCGGAGCGACCACACATTGCCGGCATCCAGGAAGAGGGCCCCTTCATAGCGTACCCCCAGGAAAGAAAGCAGAAAAAAGCGGTATTCGGCATTGAATTCCAGCTTGAAGTCGCCGGTCTGATAGAACAGGGTCGTATTCTCACTGCTGGATTCCGGAGCATTGCCGCCCGGACCGATCTCGCGGGCGGCCCAGGCCCGGATACTTTGCGGTCCGCCGACAAAGAACTGCTTTACATAGGGAACACTGCCCGAATAGCCGAAGGGCGTGGCAATGCCGGAGTACAGCCGCATGGCCATCGACTGCCGCGGATTGAACTGCCGGTAGTGGCGCAGGTCGACATCGATGCGGAAAAACTGCGAAAAACTGATCGTGTCGTTCGGAAAGCGCAAGGCAAAGACCTCGCTATCACCGTTTTTCTTGAAGGAATCGTAGAGCTTGTTGGCTGCAAAAACCTCTAATCCAGATAGTTCCATTCTGGTGATCAAAGAAAAAGATTCGCCGAAGCGGTTGGGCAGGCTGTTGTAAGAGAAGTTAAAATCCCGGAATAGCAGGCTGGTGAACAGCTGCTTGTCGAAGCTCCGGCGCAGAAACTCGTTCTTGTTGAGGATCAGGGTGTCGAAATGCGTAGTGGTATTGGGACTGAGGTAATCGATGCCGACGTGGTTGATCAGGAAGCGGTTGCGGTTCGAGAGCCGGAAGTCGTAGCCG
>JAGQXA010000846.1 GCA_020436865.1 Saprospiraceae bacterium
CGCCGCCCGATGCCAGCGTCGTGCCGCCGGAGGAAAGGTTGTACGAGCCCTGGCCGTAGCTGCAGCAGATGCCGTCGCCGTAGGTGTCGAAAATGGTGAAGTCATAACAGCCGTCGACCAGACAGAGGTCGATGTTCACCGTCGAGCCGTCGGGCTGGCTGGCGTAGGTGCCGCCGGAGGCCACCACGCTGCCGCCGCCGTTGGTGATCTGCCAGGAGGTCTCTTCCGGGTAGTTGTCGAGCACGATGGTCAGGGTGACGTTGTTGTCGAGGCAGGCACAGGGCGGGCAGGAGCCGCCGCAGTCCACGCCGGTTTCATTGCCGTTCTGGATGCCGTCGGAGCAGGTGGCGCCGGTACCGCCGTTGCAGGCGGTCGAATTGAGCAGGCTCTGGCGGGCGCCGCCGGTGTCGAACACGGCGCGCATGCGGTTCTTCTGGCCGGTGGTGTAGAGGTTCATGCAAGCATCGTCGGTGTAGTCCATGTAGTTCTGCACCATATCGGTCGTGCTGCAGGAAACATGTCCGATCGGACAGCCGTAATTGGCGGCGTCGGAGGTCGGCGTATCCGTCACGAAGTCGTCGACGCTACAGGGGCCGTCGCCCCAGATGTGGCGCAGATTGAGCCAGTGACCCACTTCGTGCGTGGCCGTGCGGCCCAGGTGGAAGGGCGGCGTGGCCGTGCCGATCGTACCGAAGTAGGCGTAGTCGATCACCACGCCGTCGGTCGAGGCCGGGCCGCCGGGAAACTGGGCGTAGCCCAGCAGGCCGCCGCTCAGGTCGCACACCCAGATGTTGAGGTAGCTGCCGGCGGGCCAGGCGTCTTTGCCGCCGCTGGAGTTGAACTTCATGTTATCGTTGGCGCTGAAGGCCGTCACCGAGGTAGAAGTACGGGTGATGCCGTTGGTCGGGTTACCCGACGGGTCGGTCGAAGCCATGCAAAATTCGATCTCGGAATCAGCCGCCTGGGGCCAGGTGTTGTCCTGGTCGGCGTTCATTCGGCGGAAGTCGGCGTTCAGGACGTCGATCTGGCTCAGAACCTGGGCGTCGCTGATGTTCTCGGTCGAG
Organism: Saprospiraceae bacterium; assembly: GCA_020436865.1. Classification (GTDB taxonomy): domain Bacteria; phylum Bacteroidota; class Bacteroidia; order Chitinophagales; family Saprospiraceae; genus JAGQXA01. The sequence continues at coordinate 1,065 of JAGQXA010000846.1, forward strand.
TTGTTGTAGATCACGTGCACCACGACGGGGATGCTCACCACGCCGGTCACGGCGCGGTTTGGGTTGGCCAGGTATTCCTGGGTGAAGCGTTCGATGGCCTCCATCTTGGCAGCCCGCTTGGGGTCTTGCTGCAGTTGATACTCGAGGTACTCCATCGATCCGCAAACGCGCTGCGGAGCCTGGGCCCAGATCGTTTGATTCAGGCACCAGAACAGACACAGAAAAAGTAGCGATTTCTGCATGTTTGGAACAGTTTAATGTTGAGTAAGAAAATTAGTCAACTTCGAAAGCGGGGGGAAAATACTCAAGCAAAATCTGATCGTCCGTCGTCCTCATTCGCGGGGCACTCTCGCTTAAGTATAGATTGATTAGTTGCCCAAGGCAAAGAATGTTCAGTACGTCAGAAAGATTGTTTTCAAATGCTCGGTGAAGTTGGCGTCGGAGCGCAATGAAATGCGGTATTACGGCCGGAAATTAGTGGAATCTTCGTTTTGCAGGAGCGGAGAAGAGGGGGAAAAGGAAAAAATACCGGGAAAGAGGTAGAAAACCGGATCGTCGGGGGCGTACCCGCCCCCGGCGACCGGGTCAGAGGATGTCTTGGATACTGGAAAGGATCTGTGCATTGCCTTGCAGAGGGGCCGGATCCCAGCCTTCCAGCAGAACGCCCGGATCGGTGTCGGTGTCCTGCAGAAGATCGGCGACCGTCTGCAAAGTGTTGCGATGCCCCTCGTGCAGTTCGCCGGCGTCGGAGGCGACGAGGTAGTCGAGATACACCTGGGTCGACAGCCTGAGCAGGGCGGTGAATTGCTGCCGCTCCTCTCCGCCCTTGCGCTTGATGTTGGCGGTCAGTACGGTGGCGGCGCCCAGGTACTTCGAGGAGATCTGCTCCAGATTGAGGGTCGAAAGGTAGCGTTGAACCATATCGATGGAGCGTTGCCCCACCACGCCTTTGTTGCCGATCTTGGTCAGCTGATCCTGGTAGGAGACCATGCGTTGTTCGAGCAGGCTCACGGCCGAGCTGCGAACGACGAGCGTCGGCGGGGGCGGAGCGCCTTCGCCTTCTTGCGAGACCTGGCTTTCCGGTGATCCTTCGGCGGCGGCGGGCGATTGTTCGGTATTATCGGACTCAGGCGCATCGGCATTTTGGCAGGCGTTAAAGAGCCAAAGGCCGGTTACGAGTAGAATAAGCGCGATCTTTTTCATGTACATACGGTGGTTTGTTTAAACGAAATTTAGAGGATCGCCAGGCAACGGCCACAGGCGACGATCTTGTTGTTGTGTTTGAGAATGAAACGGGTCAGGCGCTGAAAGGCCGGATCGGCCTCGATGCACACCGGAAATTTGAGCCGGATGGTGGTGCGGATGCTGTCGGCCTCGCCGGTCTGGAAGGCCAGTACCGTATCGCGCATCTTGGTGCTCCGCGTATGCAAAAAGGGAGCGCTGCCCTCCATTTGCGGCAGCCGGGTGATGTGCGCCACGCTCTGGCTGGCGTTGGTGTAAAACACGTATTCCTTACCCTCGTAGACGGTGTCGGGCTCGAAAAAGAAGACCTCGGCCTCGATAAGCTCGGCTACCGTCGGGCGGCGTTTGGCCGTGCCGAACACGGCGCCCCGCTTGAAGAGGTCGCCGGCCCTTCGCACGTTCAGGTCGGGCAGGGCGACCGACACGATGGCCCGGGCGGCCACCTCGTCGACCGTTTCGTTGGTCCGCCGCTCGGTGATCGAGCGGGCGTACTGCATCGACTTGATGGGGAATTCGACGGCTTCGCCCCGCTGGGTGCTGGCAGGCTCGAGCAGGAGGCGGTCGGTGCGGCGCAACACGCCCGATTCGAGGGTGCCGACGATAACCGTGCCGATGCCGGGTAGCGAATGCACTTCCTTGCTGCCTTCCACCACGAAGTGCAGGCTGTCGTCGAGCATCGGTACGGCCGAAGCCTTGGCCTGTTCGACGACCTCCACGAGTTTGGGACCCCGATACCAGGCCATCTGCCCGGCCGTTCGCACGCCGTCGCCGGCGAGGGCCGATACGGGTACGATCGGTGGGGCGGGGCAGTGGTCGAGCTCTCCGAGCAGGTCTTTTTCGATCTGCTCGCAGAGGTCCCGGAAGCGTGCCTCGGAATAATCGACCACATCCATTTTGGTAACGAAAATGCCCACCACCGGAATGGCGAAGGAGCGGAGGATACGCGCCACGTTCAGCGTGCCGGCCTCGACGCCGGAAGAAGCTTCGACGACCAGCAGGGCCAGATCCGACAGATGGGCCCCGTAGATGATGTTGTTGAGGAAGCGCGAATAACCGGGCGTGTCGATGATCGAGAGCATACGCCCGCTGCTGAGCCGCACATTGCCGCGCTCGGGTACGACGGTCCGGCTCTCGTCGTCCTGGCGGTTCATCTCCTTGGCATAGGTGGTCGGACGGCGTTCGAGGTAGGCCAGGTTGTAGGCGTTGTAGTCCTTGCCTTTCTGCTGGGCCCGTTCGGTCAGTTGTTCCAGTTGCCGCTCGTCGATGGCGCCGAACTCGTGCAATAGCCGGCCCGCCACGGTGGATTTTCCGTGTTTGGCGTGGCCGAAAATGGCAATATGGGTATCGGGATGTGGCATGTTCGCGGTTTAAGCTCGTTCGACAGGCATGGTCATGCAGCGTGGGCCGCCAAGCCCTCTGACCAGCTCAGACCCTTCGATGGTCAGTACCTCGACGCCTGCTTTGCATAGGGCTTCGTTGGTGTGTACGTTGCGCTCGTAGGTCACCACGACCCCCGGGGCGATGGCGAAGACGTTGGTGCCGTCGGCCAATTGTTCGCGCGAGGCGTAGCGGCGGTGGTTGTTGCCGGTGTGCAGCACCTCGAGGGAGCCGAACTCTTCTTCCAAGATATGGTTAAAATGCCGGCGTTCGCTGATCGGAAAGGCGATTATTTCGTCGCCGTGGATGTACATGGGCTCGTAGCGGCGGATCTCGCGTACGTCGGACATCACATCGGGATAGGCTACGACCAACCCTTTCTTGACCACGGTAAAGACCGTGTCGAGATGCATGTAGGCCCGTTCGGCCGGAATGTTGATCTCGTACACGCGCTCGGCCAGGCCTTGCAGGAAGAGGTTGCGGGCCAGCTTGGCGATGGCCTCCGAGCGGGTGCGCTGGCTACAGCCGATCGCTACGGCCTTGTCGCTCAGCACGATGATGTCGCCCCCTTCGATGCAGAAGGGCCGGTTCTCGTCGGCCGCTTCGCCGTAACAGAATTCGTTGCCGGCAAAGAGCGGGTGCCGGCGATAGATCTCCTGGAATAGGATGGTTTCCCGTACCCGCGCTCCGAAGTGCATCTTGCTGCTCACGATGCGGTTGCCGATCACGGCCGCCGGGTCGCGCGTGAAGTAGGCGTTGGGGATCGGCTCCAGTACAAACAGCTCTTCCTTCGGGTCGATCGAGCCGAGGCGAAGGCCGGTACGCTCGTGCAACTCCTCCGTCGTGATGCCGGTGAAAAGGAGGTCGCGCAACTCTTCTTCGGAAAAGTGATCCAGCAGGATGTTCGGCAGCGAGGGCTGCAGGTTGCTGGCGCAGGCTGCCTCCGTCACCCGCCGCCGGGTGTCGGGGTCTTGCAGGATGTCGAGCAGAAGGTCTTCCATGAGCAAGACGTTGATGCCCTGCTCACGCAGAAGGGCGGTAAAGGCCCGGTGCTCTTTTTGCATCCGCTGCAAATAGGGCACATCCTCGAACAACAGCTTGAACTTGTTGTCGGGCGTCAACCGGTCGATCTCTCCACCGGGATGGTGCAGGATCACCGTCTTCAGGCGGTCGTATTCCGACCGCACGTTCACCTGTATGGAGTCTTGCATGGGAATGTCGGTTTGGAACGTTTTGCTCCTCGCCGCCAAAAATAAGGATTTTTTTCCCGCCGCCCCATATATCAGTTGGCAGTTGGCAGGTACTGTATCTGCCAACTGCCTCCTCACTCACTCTACCTTCACCCTCACTCCCAGCTGAAAATTCCGGCCCGGCCCGGCAATGCCGGAGGAATAGGGTCGATAGCGTTGGTCGGTGAGGTTTTCGACGCCGCCGCTGAGTTGCAGGAAGTCGCCGAGCTGGTAGAGGAACTTCAGGTTGAGCGTGTACCAGCCGGGCGAGTAGGGGTTGCCATTCTTGTCGGCGGCGTAGAGGTAGTCCTTGCTTAGTTCTTCCTGCGCCAGATCTTCGTACTCGATCGTGCCGTTGAAGAGCAGGGCCAGGTCGACCTTCAGGCGATTGCGCGCGTAGCTGATCCGCGTGTTGCCGAACCAGGGCGCCGCATGCCGCAGGGGCGAGGTGCTGCCGTCGTCGACCTCCTCCTCGCCTTGTTGGTAATTGAGGCGCGCCGACCAACCGAACCCGCCGGGTAGTTTCGCTTCCAGTCCGGCCTGCAGCCCCCAGACGGTGGCCTGGGCGGCATTCTGGATCGACTGTACCTGGCTGAGCTCGCCGTCGTAGTAGAAGCTGTCGAGGCCGTTGAGCGTACTGTTGCGCCGTACCAGGGCGTTGTCGAGCAGGGTGTAGTACGCGGCCAGGTCGAGTTTCAGGAAGCCGCCGAAGCTGCGAGCGATCCCGACTTCCCCGTTGTAGGCGTATTCAGGACGCAGATCGGGGTTCGGCACCACGACCGAACCCGGCTCGGAGTCGAACACCTTGCCCACGTCGTCGACATTGGGCGAGCGGAAGCCCGTGGCGAAGTTAGCGCTGAGCTGCCAGTGCGGGTTGGGATTGAATACCAGGCCGACACTGCCCGTCAGAGCGCCTGCGTCGAGGTCGGCCCTGGTGAAGGGGAATTTGAAGAAGGTGGTATCGAATTCGGCGTTCAGGCTGACGAAGCTGTAGCGCAATCCCGATTGCAAGACGACCCTGGGGTCGACCTTCCATTGGTGGGTCAGATAAGCCGAGTAGGAGTCCCAGGTGGCGCCGTCGGGATACCGGGCCGGGCCGGGCACGACCGTGCCCGCTTCGATGTTCTCGTCTTCGCCGGTCGAACCGACCAGATTGTGGATGTACTCCAGTCCGTAGAATAGGGTGTGCCCGCCGTTTACGGCCTTCTCCAGGTCGAGGTTGGCCGAGAGGGCGTCGACCGTTTCCGTGCGGTGAAAGAGATCGGCGCTGCCGAAATCGCGGTCGTGGCGGCTTTCCTTGAAATACTGCCGGGCCAGGGTGAGCCGGGCCATGTCGTAGAGCCTCGTGGAGCCGCTGTGCGTCACGTTGAGGGCGTTCATCATCCAGACCTGCGGACCGTAGTACCACTCGGCGCTGCGGGCTTGTCCGTTGCGAAGGCGGATCAGGCGGTCGTAGCGGGGTACGTCGCCCGTGGCCGAATAATGGAAGCCGTATTCGAAATTCCAGCTCGCGTTGGGCTGGAAGCGCACCTTCTGCAAGAGGTTGTACTGATGGTACCCGGTGGGAACCTGCACCTCCGGATCCGGATTGACCAGGGCCGTGTCGAGGCCCTCGATCGTGGCGGCGTAGAAAGGGCGAAGGTAGTCGTCGGGCCCGTTCGAGCCCATCTTCAGATCGCCGTAGTCGCTGTAGGAGGCGCTGGTGGCCAGGGCCCATTTTTTCCACCCCAGGCTGAAGTCGAGGTGGCCGGTCTTTTCCTCGTTGGCCGAGGCCAGGCGAACGGCCGCGTTGGCCTTTGTCGACAGGCTGCCGGCAGTTGAAAGAGCGGGGGTCAGGGTGAAGAAATTCATCGCCCCGCCGATCGCGTCGCTGCCGTACATGACCGATCCGGGACCGAAAAGCACCTCGGTGCGTTCAGTGGCGTAGGGGTCGAGCGAGATCACGTTTTGCAGGTTGCCGCTGCGGAAAATGGCGGTGTTCATGCGCACGCCGTCGACCGCGATCAGCACCCGGTTGGTGGCAAATCCGCGGATCATGGGGCTGCCGCCCCCCAGCTGGCTTTTCTGGATGAACACCTCGCCCGACAGGCTGAGCAGGTCGGCGGCCGTTTGCGGATTTTGCAGGGCGACCTCGCGCGGACTGACGCTGGTGATCTTCTGCGGCACCTCCC
>JAGQXA010000017.1 GCA_020436865.1 Saprospiraceae bacterium
AATTATAGCTCGATTCCTCGGCGATCTGCGGGTCGTAGTTCATCCGGCGGGCCTTGCCGAAGGCATTGCGGGCTTCGGTTTTGTTGCCTAGTTTGAGGTGGGCGTCGGCAATGTAGAACATGGCGTATTGGCCCAGTTCGCTTTCCACGTCGCCGAGCTGTTCGAAATTGCTCACCGCACTGGCGTACTTGCCGGCCCGGTATTGCGTGAAGGCGAGCTGGTAGAACTCCTCCTCGCGCAGCGTACCCGAGCGTTCGGCGTAATACTCGAGGTACGGCAGGGCATTTTCGTAATCTTCGAGTTCGAAGTAGGCCTGCCCGATGAGTTGATTGAGTTCCTTCTGTTTTTGCACGCCCGAGTCGTTGGCCTTGGGCACGGCGTAGTCGATCAGTTGCTGATATTCGCCCTGTGCCAGGTGGATCTGGGCGATGTAGTAGGGTACGTGCGGCTTGTACTGGCGCGAGCGCTCGACGATCTCGAAGCTGCGGACCGCCTGTGGATAGCGGCCTTCGAAGAATTCGCACAGGCCGTAGTAGTAGTTGGTGGGGTAGTAAAAGCGGTTCTCGACGTCCTTGATGGGCTGGAAGCTCGCCTTGGCCAGCGAGAACTTCTTGCGAATGAAGTAGGCATAACCCGTTTTGAACTGCACTTCCGAGCGTTGCTCCTCCGTGAGCTGCCAGGTCGGGATGAGGCCAAAGTACTCGATGGCCTTTTCGTACTTCTGCGCATTGTAATAGTAGTTGGCCACTTCGATGAGGGCCTGGTTGGCGATCGGGTCTGGCTGGTATTTCCGGATGAAATCGAGCATCAGCTTTTCGCCGTAAGGCAGTTCCTGGCGGACGGCCGACTTGGCATACCCCAACTCCGCCTTCATGAGCAGCAGTTGCGACTCTCCTTCGTTGACCGGACGCAGTAATTGAACGGCTTTGTTGAATTCGGTTTGCGCCTTGCCGTACAGGCCGAGATCGAAGAACTCGGTACCTTGTTTAAAGGCCGCATTAGCCTCGGTGTACACCGTCGTTTGTTGGGCAAATAACCAGGGCCCCGACAGGCAGGCGAGCGCGAGCAGCAAATTCTTAATAGCACTCATAGGTATCGTTAAAAGGTTTTTCCGTTGGGTATTTCTTCCGCTTTCTCAAATAAATGATGGAATATCCGGGTACTTTCCCCTATGGCAGGAAAATGGGCTTCCAGCTTTCCAAACGTCGAACTGCCGGAAGTTATTGACTGCAGCGACCTACACTTGGCCGTGGCCACAGCTTGCAGGCGGCTGCTGGAGCGAATTTATGAAAAAAATAACAGACCCTTTTCTGCCAATGTTCGGTGGAAGCTGCAAGGGAACGGACGTTTTGGTGTTTCCGGATGCTGGATGCCGGATCACTTCCTGAACTCCAGGATGGTCCGCTCGATGATGTCGCAGCATTCTTCCAGCTGGGCCTCGGTCATGACCAGGGGCGGGGCGAAGCGGATGATATTGCCGTGGGTGGGTTTGGCCAACAGGCCGTTGTGGCTAAGGGCTACGCAGAGATCCCAGGCAGTCGAACTATCGGGCGTATCGTTGATCAGCAGGGCGTTCAGCAATCCGCGGCCGCGCACCATGACGAGCAGGTCGGTCTTTTCGACCAGGCGGGCCATGCGCTGGCGGAAGCGTTGTCCGAGGCGGCGGGCGTTTTGGGCCAGTTCTTCGTCGCGCACCACTTCCAGGGCCTCGATCGCTACGCGGCAGGCCAGCGGGTTGCCGCCATAGGTGCTGCCATGCGTGCCGGGCGTGATGACGTCCATGATCTCGTCGTCGGCCAGCACCGCGGAAACCGGATAGGCGCCTCCGGAGAGGGCCTTGCCCAGGATGAGGATGTCAGGACGCACGTAGGTGCTTTGCCGCTCGCAATGACCGGCACAGGTGCAGTCGCCGCAAACGGCCAGCAGGCTGCCCGTGCGGGCGATGCCGGTCTGGATCTCGTCGGCCATGAACAACACATGGTGCTGACGACAAAGCTCGGCTGCCCGAGGAATGAAATCATCGGCCGGCACGTTCACCCCGGCTTCCCCCTGAATGGGTTCTACCAGGAAACCGGCGACCTGTTCGCCTTGCGCCTGCAACACGGCTTCCAGGGCGGGCAGATCGTTGTAGGGAATGGAGACGAAGCCCGGCGTGTAGGGGCCGAAGTGGCCTTTGGCGTCGGGGTCGCTGGAAAAAGAGATGATGGTAGTGGTACGCCCGTGGAAGTTCTGGCCGCAGACCACGATGAGCGCCTCGCCATTGGGGATGCCCTTCTTCTCATATCCCCATTTCCGGCAGATCTTAATGGCGGTTTCGACTCCTTCGGCGCCGGTGTTCATCGGCAGCACTTTGTCAAAGCCGAAGTATTCGGTCACGTATTTTTCGTAAGGCCCCAGCTGGTCGTTGTAAAAGGCCCGGGAGGTCAGACAGAGGGTCTCCGCCTGTTCCTGCAAGGCCTTGACGATCCGCGGGTGGCAGTGCCCCTGGTTAATGGCCGAGTAGGCCGACAGGAAATCGTAGTATTTCTTCCCCTCGGCATCCCAGACGAACACGCCTTCCCCGCGCGACAGAACGACCGGTAAGGGGTGATAGTTGTGGGCGCCGTATTGGTTCTCGAGGGCGCGAAGGGCTTGCGAGGATACTTTTTTCTTGTCGGTCAGCATGGTGGTTGGGTTTTGGATAGGCCTATAGCACTTCTTTGACGTCGTGGTAGGGTAGTCCGAAGGCATCGGCTACGCCCTGATAAACTACCTTGCCGTTTACCACGTTAAGACCTTTGCGCAGCGGCTCGTTGTCCCGGCAGGCCTTTTTCCAGCCTTTGTCGGCCAGTTGCAGGGCATAGGGCAGGGTGGCATTGGTGAGGGCAATGGTCGAGGTGTAGGGCACGGCGCCCGGCATGTTGGCCACGCAATAGTGCACCACGTCGTCGATGATGAAGATCGGGTCGTCGTGGGTGGTCGGCGTACAGGTTTCGATACAACCGCCCTGGTCGACCGCGACGTCGACTAGCACGGTGCCCGGTCGCATTTCCTTGAGCATGTCGCGCGTGATCAGGTTGGGCGCCTTAGCGCCCGGGATGAGCACCGCCCCGATGATGAGGTCGTGGTCTTTGATCAGCCGCCGGATGTTGTATTCGTTGGAAAAGAGGGTCACGACATTGGCCGGCATCACGTCGGCCAGATAGCGAAGACGGGACAGACTGATGTCGAGCAGGGTGACCTGCGCGCCAAGGCCTGCGGCCATTTTTGCCGCCTGTGTGCCGACGATCCCGGCACCCAGAACCAATACGCGGCCCGGCTCAACGCCCGGTACGCCGCCCAGCAGCACCCCACGGCCCTTCACCGGTTTTTCCAGGTACTTGGCGCCTTCCTGGACGGCCATGCGGCCGGCCACTTCCGACATCGGCACGAGCAACGGCAAACTGCGGTCGGGCAGTTCGACCGTTTCGTAGGCCAGGCAAACCGCATTGCTGTCGATCATGGCCTTGGTCAGCGGTTCATAGGAAGCAAAGTGGAAATAGGTGAAGATCAACTGATCGGGCTTGACCAGCTTGTACTCCGATTCGATCGGTTCCTTGACCTTGATGATCATCTCGGCGATGCCGTACACCTCGCCGATCGTGGGCAGGATCTGGGCGCCGGCTTCCTTGTATTCGGCATCGGAAAATCCACTCCCTTCACCGGCAGTGGATTGGATGTAAACGGTATGTCCTCTCTTGGTGAATTCCAGGGCGCCGGCCGGCGTTAGGGCCACCCGGTTTTCATTGGCTTTGATCTCTTTAGGTACCCCAATGATCATGGTCGTTTCGTTTTTATTTGATTAGGAATGATCAGCGGAACAAATGTAAGAAAGTTACGCGGAAAGGCAAGGGCTAGTTAGCAGTTGGCGGGTACTGTTGGCAGTTGGCAGGTACTGTTGGCAGTTGGCAGGTACTGTTGGCAGTTGGCGAGGGAGCAGCTTCGCTGGGGCGAGGGGGCGAAGGGTGGGTACAG
>JAGQXA010000165.1 GCA_020436865.1 Saprospiraceae bacterium
CCATACTTGACCCTGACCTCTCCTTGCCCGTCCATTTCGCCGACATACACGTCGCCATACTTATTCTGCAAATCGAGTTGCAGGCTGCGCGGCACGAACACTTCGTAGTCGATCGAGAACTCACTTTTATCGGATCCCCAGTTCCACCAGCTATTCTGGCTGGATTCGATGAGGGTTTCGGCCTTGACGTAATCGGCCCGGTCCTCGAACTCCACTTTAATGCGGTCGAATACCTTCTGAGCATCGGATTCATTGCGGGCTTCGACGGTGATGGTCACTTCGACCTTGACCCGGTTCTGTTGCCAGGTCTTGACGTCGATCTTGCCGTATTGGTTGTACATGGCGGCCGTGCCGTTGGAGCTGATCGCAAATTCCTTCTTGATCGATTTCGAGAACTCCTGGCTAGGCCGGTCGGAGGCGGTAGCGGTACTCGCCAGCAGGCATCCCAAAAACAGAAGGAAGCCCGTCTTATATGCTAATTTCATCGTTCTCAGTTTTTAAAGTTCCTTGATTGGTTGATTGAATTTTCTCGAGCACTCGTTCGAGTATTTCGAGCTTGGCCTTGTAGTTGTAGATCATGGCGTTGATGATCCGTTCTTCCGATCCTGCCGGGGCGTTGGCCAGTTCGGCCCGGAGTTCGGCGGCCACCTGATCGAGCTGTTCCAGGTCTGACTGAACTGCATGGGCATGGCGGTATTGTACCAGTTCGCGCATGCGCAGGTCGACCTGAGCGGTATAGTATTGTTCCAGTTCTGCGAATTCAGGGGCCAGTTCGGCCAGGGTGGCGGGAGTCGTTCCGGATTGCCTGGCCAGATAGAGGCCGGCCGTTCCGCCTGCCAGCAGGAGGAAAACCACGGCGGCCGCAATCCGCAGACCCTGTCGTAGCGAAACCCGCCTGGCAGGCTTCTTCTCCAGGGCCTGATCGATGCCGGCCCAGACTTTGAGGCTGGGAACCGCATCGTCAAACGCCTCTCGGTTCTGCAAAATGAATTTTTCCAGTTTGTCCATTTCCGTTCTTAAAGATTTTGATCAGTTGATTGATGCTTCGGTGCTTACAGGGGCCCGGTATGTGGCGAGCGCCCCGGACTGGCGCTTTTGGTCCAGTGAATTAATTTAGTCAGTTCGAATTCAGTGATTTCGAGAGCAAGATCTCCTTCAACTTCCGTTTGGCGCGGCTATACTGCGATTTGGAAGTAGCTTCCGAGATATTCAGTATATCGCTGATCTCTTTGTGATCGTATCCTTCGAGCAGGTACAGGGAGAAGACCACGCGATAACCGTCGGGTAATTGGTCCAGAGCGAATTGCACTTCCTGGACTGAAAGGCCGAAGGAAGGACCGTCGTCCTCTTCTTCCGCGACCCCGACGTGGTGATCCTGTAGCTCCTCCATATAGAGCCGCCGCTTTTTCAGGAAATTGATGCAGTTGTTGATCACGATCCGCTTGATCCAGGCGCCGATCGACGACTGGTAACGAAAAGTATCCAGTTTCGTAAAAACGTCTACAAACGAGTTCTGCAACAAGTCTTCTGCATCGAGGTCGCTTTTGACCATGCGAATACAGACGTTGTACATCGCTTTCGAGTACAACCGGTAAAGTTCAAATTGGGCTTGGCGATCGCCGCGTTTACATCGCTCGATGATCTCTCTGTGAGTGCTCCCGTAATCCAATTTTTACGTTTTGTTCACCAGAAAGGACACCCCCCCGCATGGAGGGTTGCATGGCGCCGAAGAAAAATTTTAACACTTTTTAAGAAATACAAACAACTGTCTTACAAGCGCTTGAGCACAAAATGGGCGATTCGTCGCAGAGTGTCAAATTTTTTTTACAATTTTATAGCGACAGCTGTCAGGGCCGGCGATCCGGAGCTTGCCAACCTTGGCCCTCACCGGGTATCGGGCCGCCGGAAATGGCGTTTCTGCCGTACTTTGAGTATATTTCCGCCACCAATACCTGATCCGTTCATGAATCGACCCCTTCTTGTCCTGTGGTTGCCCTTTTTTCTGTTGCTGATCGCACAGTGCACTCCTCCGACGGAGCAAAAGCTCACCGAGGTCAGGAGCAGCTTCAGCGACGAGGCCCTCCGCCGGCTTTACGATTTTCAAGATCGGCAACTGACCGACAGCTTGCTTCCGTACTTCCGCCACGCCGACCCCACCTACCGCTATTATGCCGCTCTGGCCTTTGCCTCGATCAAGGATCCGTTGGCGCTCGACAGCCTCTCGGCCTTGTTGAGCGATGAGATCGAAAAAGTGCGAACCGCCGCGGCCTATGCGATCGGTCAGATCGGTGAATCGGCTGCAGAAGACCGCCTGATCGAGGCCTTCGAGCAATTCGATACGGCGCTCGTCTGGCAACGCTCGAACGCCGCCATTCTGGAGGCCATCGGAAAGTGCGGAACCGACCGATCGCTGGAGGCCCTGAGCACGATCGCGACCTACCGGTACCAGGACACCATTCTGCTCGAAGGACAGGCCCGGGGTATTTATCAGTTCGCCCTGCGCAAGCTTACCTCGCCAGTCAGCACCGCCGCCATGGTGCGGATCGCGACCGACGCCAATTACCCCCCAAGCGTTCGATTGATCGGAGCCAATTATTTGATGCGGGCAGACAACATCCGTCTTCAGGACTATCGCGAGAAGATCGCCGCAGCCTTTAAGTCTGAAGAGGATCCCAGGATCCGCATGGCCCTTGCCGTCGGCCTGGGCAAGACCAAAGCCCCCGAAGCCTTGACCGATCTGATCGACCGCTTCCAGGTAGAAAGCGACTATCGCGTGCGCTGCAATATCCTGCGGGGCCTATCGAATTTCTCTTATGCCGACATTCAGCCGACCTTGCTGGCCGGGCTCGAAAGTGGCAACCACCATCTCGCGCTGACCAGCGCCCGCCTGTTGACCGCTCATGGCATCCCCCAGGATGTACCCATCTACTGGCGGAAAGCGAAAGACAGCCTGTCATGGGAGGTCCAGCTCGAACTGTACAGCGCAGCCAACCGGCATTTGCGCCCCTACAACGAGGAACTCAAAGGGGCGCTGAACGCCGAGATCCGTCGGCGTTTCGAGCGGTCGACCGATCCATATGAACAGGCGGCCGCCATCGATGCCCTTGCCGAGTTTGGCTGGAATTATCGCTACATCCGGCAAAAGGCGTTCCCTTCCGACGCGCCGGTCGTGCGCACCGCCGGCGTGCGGGCCATGCTCAAGATCTGCCAAATGGATGACTTCCGGGGCTTCTTCGGAGCGGGCTACCGGCGGGTCCGGCAAGAGATCAGCGACTATCTGAAGGAGGCGTTCCAGAACGGAGACCCCGGCATGATCGCCGTGGCTTCTGAAGTATACCGCATTCCCAACCTATTTTTCGGCGGAACGCTCGACAGCCTGAACTTCCTGACCGAAGCGCTGCAGAAACTCGAACTCCCCCGCGAGATCGAAACCTACAACGAACTGCAGAAAACGATCGATTTTCTCAAAGACCGACCTGCTTCGCCGCCCATCGAGCCTGAATTCAATCATCCCATACCCTGGGAAGTGCTGACCACCCTGCCCGCC
>JAGQXA010000166.1 GCA_020436865.1 Saprospiraceae bacterium
CCTTGCCTTCGCCCCGGAGGCGGTGCGCCAGGCCGATGCCATCGGCCAGGGCGAGTTGCGGACCGAGATGCGAGATCATGCCCACGATGTGATAGTCGAGGGTGCCGAAATGAAAAGAACGGTCGCGACCCTTGGTAAAGCCCAGGGCCTTGCCTTGCCATTGGCAAAAGAGCCGCTCCAGCGGGATCTCGCGGGATGTGAAGACCCCCAGATTCCGGTGCATGGTGAAGATAAACTCGTCAGGTTGCAATGCGGTGGTCGCCCCAACCGAAATGGCCTCCTGCCCAATGCCGGAGAACCACTTACTGATCTTTCCCTGCCGCAACAGGATAAGCATTTTCTCCTCGATCAATCGCGGGCGGAGCAGTTGGCGGTAAAGGTCCAATAAGCGATCGTCCGACAGATCTCCTCGCTCGAACTGGATGGCCGTATCAGGTAAGCTTACCATAGGTATATTCGGTTATGCGGGCCGGAAAAGTATGCGGATTCCCAGCGGGGCAAAGGTAATAGAAATTCGCTCTCCAGGAAATGGGAAAGGTACAGTAATAACGCCGCAGAAGGCTCTCTGTTGCAGCGCCTTTCCACCCATAATGACGCGCCTATGCAAAATAGGAAAGCCCGGGCGACCGTTGAACAATCCGGACAAATTTGGTTTTTGTGAATGGAAGCTACCCATATTCGGGACGGGCTACCTATCTTTACCCTGAGAATTGCCGAAAATCGACCTCCTATGCTACCATCCGGGATGGATCCTGATCAAATACGGGAAAAAAGAATGCCGATCTACCAAAAGATCGTGCGATGGATGTGGTACGCCCTGGGGGCCGGCGTATTGACCGCCTTACTGATCTTTGTGATCCTTTCCTTCTCTAATCTGCCTAGTACGGAAGAACTGGAAAATCCGAAGAGCAAACTGGCTTCGGAAGTGTACGCCGCCGACGGGGAGGTACTGGGACGTTATTTCGTGGAAAATCGCGTGCCGGTGGCCTACGACAGTCTCTCGCCCTTCCTGATCCAGGCCCTGATCTCTACGGAAGACGAGCGCTTTTATGCCCATAGCGGCATCGACCTGGAAGCCCTTGGGCGGGTACTCATCAAGACCGGCCTGTTACGGCAGCGCAACTACGGGGGCGGTAGTACCATCACCCAACAGTTGGCGAAGTTGTTGTTTACCGGCCATCGCGCCAGCGGCTTCGGCCGGGTGGTCGTCCAAAAGCTCAAAGAGTGGATCATTGCCGTTCGCCTCGAACGAAAATATACCAAGGAGGAGATCATCGCGATGTACCTCAACAAGTTCGATTTCCTCAACGACGGCGACGGCATCAAGGCAGCCGCCGAGATCTATTTCGGAAAATCGCAGGACTCGCTCGATATCCAGGAGGCCGCTACGCTGGTCGGCATGTTGAAAAACCCTTCGCTGTTCAACCCCGTGCGCTATCCCGATACGGTACTGCACCGGCGCATGGTCGTGCTGAAGCAGATGCAGAATAACGGCGTGTTCTCCGAGGAAGTCTATGACTCGCTCCGCCAGGTCCCGCTCGGGCTTTCCTTCCGCCGGAAAACTCATAACGACGGGTTGGCGCCCTATTTCCGCGGAGCGCTCTCCCAAAAGATCGGCGATATCCTCGATCGCGAAGACGTGCGGAAGGCCGACGGCAGTCGCTACGACCTGTACCGCGACGGCCTGCGCATCTATACGACGATCGATCCGGAGATCCAGCGCCAGATGGAGCTGGCCGCTGCGGAACACATGGCGCATCTGCAACAGGTGTTCGACCGCTATTGGAGCAGCCGCTCCAAAGACCCCTGGAAGTACAAGGACAGAGATACGTCGGAAGGAGAAATGCAGGCCCGCAAGCGAAAGCTGGCCCGCATGGTGCGCGAATCCGAACGCTTCGAGAGCTTGCGCGCCACCTACCTGGATCCGACCATCGAACTGATCCGGAAGGAGGTGGGCGACGTGCGTTTCCTCGATGCCGACATCGATCGCATGCTGGCACAGGAGGAAGACCCCTCCACGTTCAAACGCATGTTGAGCGACGGCACGATCAACGAGAATCTCGAGTCGGACTATTCCGACATCATGAACAGTGCCTACTGGCCCCAGTTGAAGGAAAAGTGGGAGGAACTGCAGGAGGTAGCCAAAGAGGTGTTCAACACGCCGGTAGAAATGCGGGTGTTTACCTACGAGAACGACGAAATGGAAAAGGATACGGTGATGAGTCCGCTCGATTCGCTGATCTATCATCACCACTTTCTCCAGATCGGTTCGCTGGCCGTCGACCCCATCACCGGCTTCGTGAAAGGTTGGGTCGGAGGGATCAACTACAAGTATTTCAAGTTCGACCACATTCAATCGCGGCGACAGGTTGGGTCGACCTTCAAACCGTTCGTGTATGCCACCGCCATTGCCCAGCAGGGCATCTCGCCCTGCTTCCGGGTGTGGGATTTCCCGCAGTCCATCCTGCCGGGCGACGGTAATTTTCACCTGGCCGAAGAATGGACGCCCTCAAACTCCGATGGCAAGTATACAGGGGAGGCCCTCACCCTCAAAGAGGGCCTGGCCAAATCGAAGAATACGGTTTCCGTGTATCTGATGAAGCAATTGCGCGACACCGAGCCGGTGCGCGACCTGATCGACAATATGGGCATCAGCAAGGAGGCCAAATACGCTAACGGGCGCTACATCGTACCGAAGGCACCGTCGATCTGCCTGGGCGCTACCGACCTTTCGGTCATGGAAATGACCGGCGCTTACACGACCTTTGCCAACAACGGCATCTACAACAAGCCTCGCTTCATTACAAAGATCGAAGACCGCAACGGCCGCCTGCTTTACGAAGAAGAACCGGAAGAACGACAGGCCATCGAAGAGCGCCCTAACTACGTCATGGTCGAAATGCTGCGCTATGCCTCCGGCGGAATGGGCTTGGAAAGCCAGGTCGGCGGCAAGACGGGCACCACCAACGACTATGTCGACGGCTGGTTCATGGGCATCACGCCAAGCCTCGTCGTCGGCACCTGGGTCGGCGGAGAAGACCGCTGGATCCGGTTCCTCGACCTGCTGTACGGACAAGGCGCCTACATGGCCAAACCTTACTTCAAGAAAGTGATGCAACGCCTCGAAAAAGACGAGGAGGCCGATTACGACAAAACTGCCCGGTTCCATATACCGCCGGGCGATCTGGGTATCGAAATGGATTGCTCGAAATACGAGCACGGCCTGCCCTCGGAAGGAGGCGACACCTTCAATGAATACGACGGCTTTGCCGAAGATGTGTTTGGCGACGAAGAGTTGCTGCCCCGGCGCGATTCCTCTTTCCAACGCGACCGCTTCGAAGAGCAGTAGAAATTGCAAGCATGAAACCTTATCTCGCCAACCTGATCAATGCCGTAGTGCTGATCGGAATGGGCCTTTGGGGATACCTCGCTTCTTCCGACTCCTCCCCGACCGCCCTGATTCCCGTGGCCTTCGGCTTCGTTTTCGCCGCCGCCACCCCGCTCTTTCGTAGGGGAAACAAGGTGGTGGCCCACATCGTGGTCGTTTTCACCTTCCTGCTGATCATCGCCCTCTATGTGCCGATGAAAGGAGCGGTAGAACGCGACGACAGCCTGGCCATGTTTCGGGTCGGCTTCATGATGCTGTGCTGTTTGCTGGCGCTCATCGTGTACATTAAGAGCTTCGTCGACGCCCGCCGAAAGCCGGCCTGATCCTGTAAGGGTCCGAGGATCCCTGTGTCCAGGAATCCTCGGACCCTCTTTCATCTCTTATCTTTCTGCTTTCATCTTCCCCAATCCCTCGTTCGGCCGGCTTCTTTTCCGGTCCAACCGGATTTAGTGGATTTCTGGCTATGGCCGCCCTTATCTTTGTTTCGTTCCAAGGCAAAATCCAAATATCTCTTTAGTGTTTCTCCACATTCCGAGTCCTGCAGGCTCTGCTGGGTTGCCTTTTGATTGTCAATAACTTAAAATCAGCGAAACGATGAAAAATTGGTTCTTTTTTACCCTGATCATGGCTACCCTCTACGCCACGCCGAGTTGGGCGCAGAGCTGCGACGACGCCACCGGATTGACCTATACCGTACTCAGCGACACGGAAGTACAACTCGACTGGGATGCTGTACCCAATGCGACGGGCTACAAGCTGCGCGTCGAACTGGAATCGCCCGGCGCGCCCTTCGAATTGCGCCTGTTCGTATCGACCAACAGCCATACGGTTGCCGACCTGACGCCGGGCGCCGTCTACAAGTTCAAAGTACGCACTCAATGCGGGGGAGATCATGCTTCGTGGTCGGACAACGTCTTCTTCTCGACTACCAGCGCACCTCCGGGCGGAGGCGGCCCCGGACCGGCGAGCTGTACGGCGCCCGACGGCCTGGCCGTCAGCAACCTGACCGATGTATCGGCCACCCTGAGTTGGAATGCCGTCCCCGGCGCTACCGCCTACCGCGTAGAGGTGGAAGATGGCGACAACACGCCGCCCTACCACCAGGAAACGACCCTGACGGGAACCTCGATCGACATCGACGGCCTCGTGGCCGGCGGTCAGTACAAGTTCAAAGTGAAAGCCAAGTGCAGCAGCGGAAATTTCAGCGACTACTCGCCCTGGTTCTTCTTCCCGGGAAATCCGGGCGGCCCCGGTAGCGGCCCCTGCGCCATGCCGGCCGGACTGAGCGTTACCGATATTACCGACAATAGCGCCCTCGTAAGCTGGGATCCCGTGCCGGGCGTAACGACCTACGAACTGGAAGTGGAAGATGCCGACAATACGCCGATCTTCTTCCTCAATGAATTGGTGAACGCTACCGAATTTCTGGTGACCGGCCTTTCGACCGGCGGCAACTACAAGTTCAAAGTGAAGAGCAAGTGCAGCGGCGGGAATAACAGCGACTGGACGGAATGGTTCTTCTTCTCGACCGGCTCGGGCGGAGGTCCGACCGGGCCCTGCGTGACTCCTACCGAACTGGCCATCAACGATCTGACGCCTACCTCTGTTCTCGTCTCCTGGGCCGTGGTAAGCGGAGCGCAAGCCTACGAACTGCAGGTGGAAGACGCCGACAATACGCCGCCTTTCTCCATCAACGAGATCCTGACGGCCACGGAGTTTCTGGTGACCGGCCTCTCGCCCAGCGGTAACTACAAATTCAAGGTAAAGAGCAAATGCAGCGGCGGAAATAACAGCGACTGGTCCGACTGGTTCTTCTTCTCGACACCGGCCAACTTCGGGGCAGAAACGGCCTTGCAAGCCAAAGGTGAGCAGAAAGCCGCCCTCGACCTGCAGCTATTCCCCAACCCGGTACAACTGGGCGCTCCGATCACGCTCAAAATGACGGCCGCGATCGACCGGCAACTAAACGGCTATGTACAGGTTTTCGATCTGCAAGGTCGCTTGTACCTGACCCGGGAGATCGATCAAAATGGATCGGCCGAACTCAGCATCCCTTCCGCCGGTCTGTCGCCGGGGATGTACCAGGTCGTCATCCGTTCTGCCACCGACGTTCAGGGACAACGCTTCCGCATCGTCGAGTAAGACACAACCAAAAACCGATGGAGGCTCCTGACTTCGAATGCCTCCATCTTTTGGATCTCGATCCAATCCGAAAGGCCTCTCGCAAATTTGGGGGAATGCGAGGGCCTTTCTTCTTTCTAGGTCCAAAGATCCTTAGATCCAGGGATCCATCGGTCGGGCCGCTTTGAGCCGGCCGACCGGTAATTATCATCTTTCTTCTTTCATCTTTCATCTTTCATCTTACTTAGCTCCGCCGCCGCTCGTTCGTTCTCCGGATCCATGCGCAGCACCTGTTCGAAATCGTTGCGCGCCAGGTTTGGCTTACCCAACAGTTGATTCGTCACCCCACGATAGTAGTAGGCCTGGGTGAAGGTGGGCGCGATCTGGATGGCCAGGTCGAACTGCCGGTTTGCCTGCTGCAGGGAATCCATATCGAGGTACAGCAGCCCCGAATTGTAGTAAGCGTCCTCGTATTGCGGATACCAGGTAATGATCTTGCGATAGAGCTCGAGGGCTCCCGGAAGATCGTCGAGCGTATTCGAAAGGTAATAGGCCTTTTCGTGCAGGGCGATCAGATTGGTGGAATCGACCCGCAGGGCATTGTCGAAGAAATGGATGGCGACCTTCTCCCCTTTTTGCGCCCACAGTTTGCCCAGATTGATCCAGGCCTCGATCAGATCGGGGTCGTTCTCGACCGCCGACTGGAAATTATTGATGGCCTGCTCGGTCTTACCGAGGTCCTGCATCACCAAACCTGCCATATAAAACATCTCCGGGTTCATCGGCTCGAGCTGCCGAATGCGCTCGAGCGTCGCCAGCGCGCTTTCGTGCTGCTTGAGGATCAGTTGGAATTCGGCCAGCTTCAGCAGGGTTCGGATGCGTTTGGGATGATACTTCGCGGCGTCGAGCATAATGCTTAAAGCCTTGCTCGAACGGTAATAATCCATATACACATCGGCCAGCAGGTGCAGATACTCCGCGCGGGTAGAGTCGTACGACAGCGCTTTCTGCAGGTCCTGAATGGCCTCGTCGTAGCCCTCGTTCTCATAGAACAGTTCGGCCCGGGCGGCGTAGAGGTCCGGATTATCGGGGTTGCCCTGTATCTCGGCGGTCAGTTGGTCGATGGCCGGATTACCCGTATTCCAGGTGGCTTGCTCCTCCGCCGGCGGTTTCGGATCGTTGCAGGCGATCAGTCCGAGCAGTCCGAGACAAAGGCAAAAGTGAATGGCTTTCATAGCAGTTATTTTGTGAGGATGGTTTGCGACAAAGGGCAAAAATAAGCAGCTTCGTCGACTACTAATGTACGACAGAGGCGTTCCTTTATTATACGACAACACAGGACGATGAAAGCAATGTACTCCATCTACAGGCTGCTCGCCTCCTTCTCCTTTATTTTCTGCCTGGGTATTGTGACCTTGCCTGCGCAAGACTGGGCTTGGATCAAGCACTGGGGTTCGGAGGGTAACGAGTCGGCCACC
>JAGQXA010000847.1 GCA_020436865.1 Saprospiraceae bacterium
AAGCGGACCGGTCACCCTGGGCACCACGACCGGCACGGCCGGCAGTTGGACGAAGGCTTGTTTTTTTGGATGGACGGCCCCTCCGGGCGTTACGTCGGGCATGCTGCGCATCGTGCAGGTAAATAGTGTCAGTTTTAACGACTACGGGATCGACAACATCCAGTTCGGTTCGTGCTGCAGCTCGACTAATCTGCTGGAGAATCCGGGCTTTGAAGCCGGCAATACCGGATTCATTTCCAGTTTGCCTTTCAACTGCACTTGTGCGGCCGGCAGTTACTGCGTGTCGCCGAATGCCCGCGACAAATGCACGAACTCCCTTTGGGAATCGATCACTGCGCCCGACGGTAGTTCGAACTTCCTGATCGTCGACGGAACCTTCTCGACCATCAATTTCATCGTTTGGCAGCAGGACGTCAATGTCAGTCTGGGAGAACTATACGACTTCTGCTTCGACTTCTACCCAGACCTTTCCGGTGGAGGCGTAGTCGAACTGGCTGCCGAGATCTTCGACGGTACGACCACTCACCAGCTCGGCACGACGGCCGGCTGTGCCGCAGACGCCTGGTGCCAGGTATGTTTCAATGACTGGCCGGCCACGGTCAACGGCGTGGTGACCATCCGCCTGCTCCAGAACAACGACCCGCAATATGCCGATTTCGGGATCGACAATGTCGAGTTCGGCGGCTGCCTGACGACGACGGACATCAGCGAAGTCCGCCTCCCGCAGATCTTCCCGCTGGAGGTGTACCCCAACCCCTTCACGCAGGAACTGACGGTGTCGCTGCAGTCTTTGCCGCTACAGGACATCAAGCTGACGGTAAGCGACCTTTGGGGCCGGGAGTTGACTCGCCAGGTCGTATCCGGCGGTTCGACGCACACGCTGGCCGTCGGCCAGTTGCCTGCCGGTGTATACCTGGTCGCCGCTACCGACCGCGACGGGCGGATCTGGCGGAGTCGGGTGGTAAAGCAGTGACACAAGGCTGATCCAGCCCGGGCTGGCCGCCCGAAGCGGCGTCTCGATGCAAGTGATCCGATCAGTATACTGATCGGATCACTTAATTCGAAAATTTTTGCTAAACCACCACTGACAGTTTGCGGGGGATTTGGACATGGAGAATTTATCTAAAGATCAGTGTTGTATAAAATTATCCCTGAAAATCAATTCGTTACAGAATTCGGTCGGACGAAATTAATGCGAAGCCATCAGCGGGACTGCTGCCAGCCAGCCTTCCTTGCTTAATACTCAGTTAACCTGCTACCCCCTCCCTTAACACAAATTTCAAAATCCTTTAAATTTCAGTTTCTGCCCATCAAGGATCGCCGGAATAACTTTGGCTGTTCACAATTTTTTCTTGCCAAATCTATTCCGACGTATGTCAAGACGAGTTACACTTCTCACCTTCCTGTTTATTCTGACAGGGTTGGCCGCCTTTGGCCAGTTGCCCCGCAACGGCTTCGAAGGCGACATTACCGACACCTGGAGTTACACCGCGGATCCCGCCGGCTATAACTTGGCGGCCGAGGATGATATCTGGGACGATACCACCGCTGTTTCCGTAATGGACCCTTCTGCCGGCAGCCGGTTCTGGTTCATGCGCGACCTCGACAACCCCAACGGCGGCGGCGATTTCTTTCACACCCTGACGTTCGACGCGGTCGACATCTCCGGCACCGATGCCGGATTGGTCAGTTTCGGCTGGAACACCTTCGAATACGAAGACACCGACAGTATCGGGTACCTGGTCGCCTTCGACGACGGGGCCGACTGGAACATGGCTAACTATGTCGACCTGAACCGCAACAGTGGCTCCTGGCAGTTCGAGCAAATTCCCATTCCGCCGGGTAGCCAGTTTGTGAGGCTCCGCCTGATGGCCAAGCAGAATGGGAATGGCGATTACGCCGGCTTCGACGAAGTACAGATCGAAGAGGGTTCCGCGCCGGCCATCATCGAGTTTGCCAGTGGGCTGCAACAAGTCCATGAAGATGCCGGAACCGCGATCGTAGAACTGAACATCTCGAATCTTGGGGCCTTGCCCTCTTCGGTAAAGGTCTCCGTAAATGGCTTTTCATCGGCTGTCAATGGCACGGACTACGACTTTTCGGAATCCATCTATACCTTCGACGGCTCATCGGATCCCATCTCAGTGGAAATACCGATCCTCGACGATCTGCTCGACGATGCCGGCCGGTACCTGATTCTGCAGTTGTCGGATTTCGACAATGCCGAACCCGGCGCCATCCTCGAGCACATGATCCTGATCAGCGACAACGATATCAAGGGACCGGCGCCGCTAGCGAACCCTTTCGTCAAAATGCGCCACCTCGGCAGTTTCCCCGGTAGCCCGAACGGCGGCTCGGCAGAGATCTCCGCCTATGATCCGGCCACGAAACGCCTGTTCATCACCAACATCAACAACAACACCCTCGACATCCTCGACCTGACCGATCCGGTGGCCGCCGAGTTCGTTACCAGCATCGATATAAGCGTCTTCGGTAGCGGGATCAACTCCGTAGCAGTGAAGAATGGCGTGGTAGCCTGCGCGGTGGATGCCGCCAACCCAACCGATGACGGCAAAGTGGTCTTCTTCGGCACAGACGGGGGTTTTCTCAACGAGGTGACGGTAGGCGCCTTACCCGACATGGTCATTTTCACTAATGAAGGCGACCGTGTTCTGACGGCTAACGAAGGAGAACCCAACGACGACTACGACGTAGATCCGCTCGGCTCCGTGAGTGTCATTGACCTGACGCCTGGCGTTGCCGATCTCACCAACGCCAATGTCACAACCCTTACCTTCGAAAGCTTCGATGCGGAAATAGCAAGCCTGATGGCGGCCGGCGTGCGCATCTTCGGTCCCAACGCCACCGTCGGTACCGACCTGGAGCCTGAATACATCTGTGTGAGCCCCGACGACAAAACCGCCCTGGTTACCCTGCAGGAAGCCAATGCCGTGGCGGTAGTTGACTTGGAAATCCTGCAGATCACTGCCATCAACCCGCTCGGCACGAAAGATCACTCGGTTCTCGCCAACGCGCTCGACGCCTCCAATGACGCCCCCGACCTCTTCTTCGCCAACTGGCCGGTGAAAGGCTATTATATGCCCGACGCCATCGAATGCTTTGAAGTAGGCGGCATCACCTACGCCATCACTGCCAACGAGGGCGACACGCGCGACTACGACGGCTACAGCGAGGAAGAACGGGTGGCCGACATCGCTCTCGACCCCATCGCTTTTCCCGATGCAGCTTATTTGCAGAAAGACGAATTACTGGGCCGTCTGCTCATTACTACTGCTTTCGGCGACACTGATGGCGACGGCGATTTCGACGAACTGTACAGCATCGGCGGCCGCTCTTTCTCCATCTGGAACACTGCCACCGGAGAACTCGTATGGGACAGCGGCGACCAACTGGAGCGCATCACCGCAGAAGACCCCATCTGGAGCTTTGCCTTCAATTCCAGCAACGGCAACAATCCCGGCTTCAAGAACCGCAGCGACGATAAGGGTCCTGAGCCCGAGTCAGTGGTAGTGGTGGAAATCGAAGGCCGTTGGTTTGCCTTCATCGGCCTGGAACGCATCGGCGGCGTGATGCTCTACGAGGTGACCGATCCGACCAACCCCGTCTTCGTGCAATACCTGAACACGCGCAACCCGGCCGGCGGCGGTGACCTGGGCCCGGAAGGTCTGATCTTCATCAAGAAAGAAGATAGCCCCAACGGCCGTAACCTGCTGGTGGTCAGTAACGAAGTGAGCGGCACGGTCAGTATTTTTCAGATCGACCTCGACCGCTCAAATGGCGGCGAGATCAGCCTCGACGTATACGACTACACACCCAACGGCACGATCGTCGACTACCAGGGAGAAACGATCTTCGACGGTGGGATCAGCGGCCTGCACTACATCCCCGGCACCGAACTGGAGTTCTATGCCGTGAGCGATCGCGGTCCGAACGCCGATGCCTCGGCCCATCCGAACGCCGGCGGCGCTACCCTCGTTTTCCCGGCGCCCGACTACGCCCCGCTCATTACCCGTTTCAAAGCCGAGAACGGCGCCTGGACGGTGCAGGACATCGATCCGATCCTACGGCCCGACGGCACGCCGATCAGCGGCCTGCCCCTGCCCGCCAACGCCGGCGCTACCGGCGAAACGGCCTGGGCTGACACGACGCCTGTCGTGCTGAACCCCGACATTTGGGGAATGGATTCTGAGGGGATCGTAGAAGATAGCGAAGGCAATCTCTGGCTTTGTGATGAATACGGTTCGTCCGTCTGGTATCTCGACGGCGCGACCTATCAGGTCATCAAGCGTTACACCCCATTCCCGACGGAAGCCGAAGATGCGGCCCTGCCGACCGACATCGGCAAACGCCGCCCGAACCGGGGTTTCGAAGGCGTGGCCGTGACTCCCAACGGCAAGGTGTATGCCATCCTGCAGGACCCTGCCAACAACCCCGACGCTACTACCAGCTTCAACAGCCGCCTGACCCGCATGGTCGAGATCGATCCGGCGACCGACGAAGTGAAGACCTATGTGTATGAAATGAACGACGATTTCGGTCAGATCCGCAAGCGCGACTGGAAAGTGGGCGACCTCGTGGCTGTTAACGACCATGAATTTCTCCTTCTGGAACACGCCGAGCGTAACGGCTGGAATGTCAAGAATATTTACAAGATCGACATCTCCGACGCCACGCCCATCGATACGTTCGCATTCGGCGGCCAAACCCTGGAGCAACTGGGCGATGCAGCTACCCTGTCTACCTTCGAAGCGCAAGCGGTGGAAAAGGAATTCTTCTTCGACCTGCTCGAAGCCGGCTGGGATCTGACGCACGATAAGCCGGAAGGCCTCACCATCGTCAACGACTCCACTATCGCCGTGGTCAACGACAACGACTTCGGCATCGATTCGCCGGCCGGTGATGGCTCCTTAGTCTTTACCGGAAAATCGACCCGCCTGTACGTATACGGCCTGCCGGAAAAACTCGACATCCGGCCGCTGGTCACCTTCGCCGAAGAGGTGATTGCCGTCACGGAAAATGACGGCGACGTTAACGTGGGCCTCGAAGTGAGCGAAGGCAGCCGCTTCGGAGGTTTGGTAACGGTCAGTTTGGTAGATGCTTCCACCGCCGTAGGTGCCGACGACTACATACTTGGCACGACGACCTTTGACATTCCGCCCTTCACCGCCGGCGACCTCAACCTGACGGTCAACTTCCCGGACAACGGCAACCTCACCGGCGGCAAGTACCTCATCCTGAAGATCGACGAGGCGTCGAACGCCCGCATCGAAGAAGGCGAGCTAATCGCGTTGATCAACGATAACGACCTCGAAGCGCCTACGGCCCAAGCCGACCCCTACGTGGAAATGGCCCACCTCGGCAGTTTCCCCGGCAGTCCAAACGGCGGCTCGGCGGAGATTTCCGCCTACGATCCGATTTCGCAACGGCTGTTCGTCACCAACATCAACAATAATACCCTCGATATCCTCGACCTTTCCGATCCCGCAGCGGGCGCCTACCTCGAAAGCGTAGACATGTCGATCTTCGGCGGCGGGATCAATTCCGTAGCCGTGAAGAATGGGGTGGTGGCGGCTGCTGTTCAAGGAAATGCAACGGACGCGCCCGGCAGGGTCGTTTTCTTCGATGCCGACGGCACCTTTATCAATGATGTAGCGGTCGGCGTGCTGCCCGACATGGTCATCTTCACCAATGACGGTACGAAGGCCCTCACAGCTAACGAAGGCGAGCCCAGCGACGACTATACCGTCGACCCTGTCGGCTCCGTTAGTGTGATCGATCTGACGCCCGGCATCGCCAACCTGACCAATGCCGACGTGACTACCCTGGGCTTCGAAGCTTTCGACAGCCAGATTGCCGACCTTCAGAATGCCGGCGTACGCATTTTTGGTCCGAATGCAAGTGTGTCCCAAGACGTTGAGCCGGAATACATTTGCGTGAGCGCTGATGATCAAACCGCGCTGGTGACCTTACAGGAAGCCAACGCCCTGGCCGTGGTCGATCTGACCACCTTGACGATCTCGGAGATCCGCCCGCTCGGCACCAAAAACCTCTCGCAGGTCGCCAACGTGCAAGATGTTTCCGATCGTTCGCCCGATATTTTTTTCGCCAGCTGGCCAGTGAAGAGCTTCTACCTGCCCGACGCCATCGAGTGCTTCGAGGCCGGTGGTGTAACCTACGCCATCACTGCCAATGAGGGCGATACCCGCGACTACGACGGTTATAGCGAAGAGGAAAGGGTAAAGGATCTCGTGCTCGATCCGATGGCCTTCCCGCATGCAGAATACCTTCAGAAGGACGCCCTGCTGGGCCGCATGCTTAGCACAAGCGCGCAGGGTGACCTCGATGGCGACGGCGACCACGATGAGATCTATGGCATAGGCGGGCGCTCGTTCACCATCTGGAACGTAGCTACCGGCGAGGTCGTCTTCGACAGCGGCGACGACCTGGAACAGATCGTGGCCAACGATCCCACCTGGGCCCCGCTGTTCAACGCCAGCAACAGCAACGACGATTTCAAAAACCGCAGCGACGACAAAGGGCCCGAGCCCGAATCGGTAATCGTTGCCGAACTCGACGGACGCATCTACGCTTTCATCGGTCTGGAACGGATCGGAGGTGTGATGCTGTATGACCTGACTGACCCAACTGCTCCTAAGTTCGTACAATATCTCAATACCCGTGACGGCATGGGCGGCGGCGATCTGGGTCCGGAGGGCCTGATCTTCATTCCGCACACCGATAGCCCGAACGGCAAGAACCTCGTGGTGGTTTCCAACGAGGTCAGCGGCACGGTGGGAGTTTTCGAACTCAACCTGAACTGCCAGCTCAGCCTGGGCGATGATTTGGCAATCTGTGTGGGCGACACGGCGACCTTCATGGCGCCCGCCGGTTACGCTACCTTTGAGTGGTCGAACGACAGTACGAACGTCAGCATCGACGTGACAGAGGCCGGCATGTACTCGGTCATTGCTTCGACCCTCGCCGGCTGCGTGGCAACCGATACAGCTACGCTCGTCTTGAACGATCTGCCGCTGGTCGACCTGGGAGAGGACGTCGCTATTTGCGAAGGCGAAACGACCACGGTCGATGCCGGCGAAGGGTTCACCGCCTACGAGTGGAGCACCAGCGAAACCTCACAGACTCTGGAAGTCGGCCTCGCCGGCACGTATTCCGTACTGGTTACCGATGCCAATGGCTGCCAGAACGGCGATACAGTAGCGGTAGCCGTTAACCCGCTGCCTGTGGTCGATCTGGGTCCGGATACGGTGGTCATCGCCCCGGCCGCTTATGTGCTCGATGCCGGAAGCGGTTTTACCTCCTACTTCTGGAGCGACGGTTCCACCGAGCAGACGCTGGTGGTTTTGGAAACGGGCACGTACTCGGTCACTGTAGTCGACGCCAATGGCTGCGAAAACACCGACGAAGTGATCGTCACCATCACCACCTCGACTAAGGAGGTCGCCCTTGCCGGTCGAGTGACCCTCTTCCCGAATCCGGCTTCCGGATGGGTAAGCCTGTCGTTTAGCGCTTTCGAACCGGGCGCCTACACGGCCACTCTGTACGATCTGATCGGCCGGGCAGTGGCAGTGCGGCAAGTAGATATCCATTCCAGTGAACAAACGGCGGAAATGGATCTGTCCATGTTGCCGGGTGGCAGCTACTTCGTGAAGATCGCTTCCGAAAAGGGCATACTGGTCAAGCAGCTCATCGTAGAATAATCAGATGCTCCGCAAGTATGAAAGGCCCCGTTCCGGAACGACCGGAGCGGGGCCTTTTTAAGTCCGAAAGCCCAGTGATCCGATCAGTATACTGATCGGATCACTTAATTCGAAAATATCCGGCAGATCACCACTGACAGTTCGCGCGATATTTGGACGGGGAAATTAGAGCGAAAAGTCAGGCACTAGCAAAATTGCTTCTGATAATCAGGGTTTTGTGAAATTTCTTGCGGGCAAATCCCAAGAATAGGGGGAACACTCAAAACCCATCGCCCCCGCCGCCTTCCCCTCTGCGCCCGTTGCCCGGGCGCTTCTCCTGGTTCAGGCGATAATTGAAGGTCAGCACCACCTGGCGCGTTTGACGCCACTGGAAGACGGATTCGGACTGGTAGTCGGGCAGATCGACGATGAGGCGGCGGCGGCGATCGTTGAACAGGTCGCGGCCGGCCAGGGTGAAGGTGCCCTTGCCGGCGAAGGCGTCGAGCGAAG
>JAGQXA010000848.1 GCA_020436865.1 Saprospiraceae bacterium
GCCGTCGGTATTGATCACCTCTACTTTTACCGGTTCGGTTAGCGGCGTGCCGATGCGTACCGTGCAAATGCCCTCGGTGGGGTTCGGGAACACCTTGAGCGAAGGGGAAAGGTCGGTTAGCTCGCTGGTCGCCGTGGTCGTTTCCGGGAAGAACTCTACCGTAAAGCTCCCATATACCGAGGCAATGCCGCTGCCGTTGGTTTCCACGTAGTTCTCGACCACGGCGTAGAAGCTGTGCAGGCCGGGCCCTACGGCATAGGCGCGCGTATGAGAGAAGGAATTCTGGTTGACGTCGCTGCTGAAGGCCTCCATGCTGACGTTGCCGTCGTTGGGGCTCCAGTCGGGGGTGTCGGCGGCGGCCGCCACGATGCGGTCGCCCGGCGAAGAGATGATCTCGCCGTCGAAGCGCAGCAGGACCGTGCCCGCTTCCGGCAGGTTGAGTTGGGTGCTGGCTACCGTGACCGGCGCGCCGAGCACTTCGATGTTCGTTTCCGAAATGGCCTCCTGTGCAGAAAAAGCGTAAATGCCGGCCAGGTCGGGGTAGTACTCGACCGTCAGTCCGCCGTAGATGGAGGCGATGCCGCTGCCGTCGGTTTCGACGTAGTTTTGCGCTACGGCATAGAACGTATGGTTGCCGGGGCCGATCAGGTAAGAGCGGCTATGGGCGAACGATTTGCGGTTCACGTCGTCGCTCGAGGCCTCGATGCCCACGTTGCCGTCATTGGGCGTCCAGCCGGCATGGTCGGAGGCGGCCAGCACGATGCGATCGCCCAGCGAGGCGATGCACTTGCCGTCGAAGCGCACGACCACCCGGCCGCTTTGTGGAGCCTCGAAGCTGATCTCGCCGACTACGACCGCACTGCCTTCCAGGTCGATGTTCGTCTGACTGATCCCTTGGAAGAAGGCCTCCGGACGGGCCTCGCCGGCCAGCACCTGATCGGGGAAGAACTTTACGCTCAGGCTGCCGTAGATGGAGGCGATGCCGTTGCCGTCGGTTTCGACGTAGTTCTGCGCCACGGCGTAGAAGTCGTAGCTGCCGGCGCCGACCGAGTAGGCCCGGGTGTGGGAGAACGGGTTGCGGTTGCGATCGTCGTCGAAAGCTTCCACGCTGGTATTGCCGTCGTTGGGCGACCAATCGGGTTGGTCGGAAGCGGCGAGTACGATGCGGTCGCCCGGACTGGAAATACAGGTGCCGTCGAAAGTCACGATCACGGTGCCGGGCTGTGCGAAGGTAGCGGCGATCTGTCCGACCACCACGGGATTGCCGGACAGGTCGATCTGCGTTTGGTTGATGCCGAGTTGCCAGGCCTCCGGTTTGGCGGCCGTGGCGGCCGGATTCCAACCTAACAGGAAACAAAGCAGGGAAAAGAGGTAGCATAGTTTTCTCATGACACTTGATTTTTTGAGGAGAAGATTCCTGATGGGATTCCTCAAAAGCCGAAAAGGTTACCTCTGAAGGCCGGAAAGGAGGTCGGAATTCCGACAAGCCAATAAAATCAAGGGTTTTTAGGCAACAATTAAGGAAATATTCACTTTTTTATTCCAGAGAACTTCAGAATTAAAGCAATACTTTTACCGCCGAATTTTACCTGATTTCTTTACCATTTACTTAAAACTACACAGCCGATGAGACTATTGAATTGGATCGCCCTGCTGACGGCGGTCGCGTTTTTGTTCCCCTCCTGCGTTGCCAAGAAGAAATTTCAGAACCTCACCGTCGAGTATGAGCAGTTGGCCGCTTCCCTGACGGAAGCCAGCACCAAACTCGCCGATTGTGAGGAAGAAAAAAGCGAACTGGAGTCGCAACTGAATACCCAGAAAAACGACATCAAGACCAA
>JAGQXA010000849.1 GCA_020436865.1 Saprospiraceae bacterium
GCGGTTCTGCACCTTGCAGGATAGAAAGACGGCCAACACGAGGGCCGGAAATAGGAACATGCGCATATCGATCGGTTTTTGACACTTAGGGTACGCGCACCCATTCGCCCGTTCGCAACGACTCGATAGCAGCGAATGATGCCTGAGTCACATGGAGGGTCTCCGCGAAGGGGATCAATGGTTCGCCACCCGTCTGAATGCGGCTGTTCAGCAGTTCGAACTGCTTGAAGTGCCCCTTGTCGAGGCGCGTTTTCAGCGAACTGAACCCTTTATATCCGAACCCTTTCAGTGTGCGGAAGTTGTCCATCACCAGAGTTTTTCCCTGCGAATACAGTTCGACCCGTTCCTTGGAGTAGCTCTTGTGCCCGTTGGCGAAGTAATTGACCACGGCCTGATCGCCGTTCTCGAAACGCAGCAAAATGCTGGCATTGTCGGTGTTTTCGGCAGGATGGGCGCCCAGTGCGTTCATACATACCGAGGCAATGCGACTACCGCTGAGAAAGACAGCCAGATCGAGGTAGTGACAGGCTTCGCCGATAATGCGGCCGCCGCCGACCTCCATGTCGTGCACCCAGCTATCCGGCGGAATGAAGCCGGCATTCATGGTAAGCACCAGATTCTTGGGCGCCGCCGGATCGGTCAGTGCCTTCATTTTCTGGATATGGGGTGAAAAGCGCCGGTTGAACCCGACCGTCACGCTGCGGCCGCTGCTCTCATAGGTAGTCAACAGTTCCGGCAATTCCTCCGGCCGGATGGCCAGGGGTTTCTCGACGAATACGTGCTTGCCGGCGGCCAGACACTCGCGCACCATGGCGGCATGCTGATGGTGACGGGTGGTGATCAACACCAACTCTACCTCGGGGTCCGACAGCAACTGCCGGTAGTCGGTGGTACTTTGGGCGATGCCGTGTTTTTGAGCCAGAATGGTACCGCTAACGCCTCCGGCGCTGGCGATATACTTGACGGTGGCGCCGGCTTTTTTCAGGGCGGGCAGCATGGCCATTTTGGTGAAATTGCCGGCCCCGATCACGCCCATCACGCCTTTGCCGGCGGGCAGCGTTTGCGAGCCTACCGACACCGTTGCCGAGGGTTCACTGTCTTGCGGATACGACAAGATCGAGGCAATAGAGCGTTTGTTGCCCATGTTGTCGTAGATCTGCAGATAATCGTGTAGCTCGACCAATTCGCTGATGAGTGGCCTAACCTGCAATTGGCCTGCGGCCATGGCGTGCAGTACGGCCTCGAAGTTGCGCTTCTCCGTCCACCGCACAAACGCCAGCGGATAATCATGGCCCTTTTGTTCGTACTCTTCATCGTAGCGCCCCGGGCCGTAGGAGCACGATACCTGAAAGCTCAGCTCCTTATCGTAAAACTCGGCCCGGCTGAGTTGCAGGCCGATCACCCCGACCAGAATGATGCGGCCGCGCTTGCGGCTCATGCGGGCCGCTTGCGAAATGATGTCGTTGGTTTTGGCGGAGGCAGTAATGATCACTCCGTCGGCTCCCACGCCGCCGGTGTATTGCTCGACGAAAGATACCGGATCGACGCCCTGTCCGGGGTTGACGGTCACAATGCCCTTTTCGGCGGCGAGCTTTAGCTTGTCGGGGTCGAGGTCGACTCCAATGACCCGGCAGCCGTTAGCGCGTAGCAGTTCGGCCGTGATGAGGCCGATCAGACCCAAGCCGATCACGCAGATGGTCTCTCCGAAGGTAGGCTTCAGCAAGCGGATGCCCTGCAGGCCGATGGCGCCGATCACAGTGAAGGCGGCTTCTTCGTCGGAGACCCCTTCGGGTACATGGGCCACCAGGTTGCGGGGCACGCACACGAACTCGGCATGCTGCCCATTCGAGACCACGCGGTCGCCCACCTGAAACTCATGCACCCCGGCGCCGACGGCGGTCACGCGGCCCATGTTGCAGTAACCCAGCGGCAGCGGTTGTTCCAGTTTGGCGAAGACGGTCTCGAGGGTCGGCAAGAGGCCGTCCGACTTGATCTTGTCGAGCACCATCTTCACCTTTTCCGGTTGTTGCCGGGCCTTGGCGATCAGCCCGGCCTTGCCGAACTCGACGAGCATACGCTCCGTGCCCAGCGAAACGAGGGTCTTGCTGGTGCGGATCAGTACATGGCCAGCGCGTACCTGCGGCGCAGGCACCTCCTCCAGTTTGGTTTCTCCGGTTTTCAGGTTCTGAATGATCTGCTTCATGGATACGTGGTCGGGATTTAGGGCAGCAAATAACGGCAAAAATCCCTAGTTTCGCCGCATGCGTCTACCTGTCAAACTCAGTGATTCTTTCTGGCCATCGTGGCTCTATCGGTTTATCGGCGCCAACCTGCGCAAGGACCCCCGGATTCTCGTAAGTGGCAAGGCCGGCGCCGATCCGGATGCCCGTTCGAAAGCGATCTCCTGTTTCAAGTTCGGAACTACGTTCAAAACGACGGGCTATCGCCGTCATCGTTTATCCGACGAACTGGTCACCCCCTATTTCCGGGAAGAAATGACCGTGCTAGACATCGGCGCGTCTGACGGGATCACCTCGCTCGATCTGATGGAAAAGGTCGGTTTTCGCTTCCGGCGTTATTTCGTCAGCGATTACAACCTGGAGGTGCGCTACCTTTGGTCGGGCGCTCGCTGTTTCTTTTTTTCTCCGGAAGGGGCGTGTATTCTGATCGCCGGGCCCTTGTTTGTCAGCTATCCGGGCGA
>JAGQXA010000850.1 GCA_020436865.1 Saprospiraceae bacterium
GATCTCCCTATACCGATCCTTATTCCCTTACCGGTTGCCGTAGGCACACGCCTTACCCCTTTTTGATTGCTGCCCGCAGTAGTCCTGGGATCGCTATGCCTACACCGAAACACTATTCCTTCATTTTTTAACACTATGACCTATGAAACACTTCAACAACACCGCCGCCGTAAATCTGAATCAGCAAACGAACGTTCGTAAGGGAAAAGGGAAAGAATCGCTGGTATTGCTCATCCTCGGCATCATCGGCGTCGCCGGACTGGTTTACGTACTGAACGCTTCTTCTGGTAAATCGGCCTTCTCTGAGAATCAAGCTCCCAATACGGAATATACGGTAGCCGCTTCGTCGAACGGTTCGACGGCCAACTGGTAGGCCGCCCCATCCATCCACACCACTCCAAAAGCAAAATGGTCTTGCGGTTCGTCCGGCAAGACCATTTTTTTGCGGATTTTGACATCCTTTTGATCAATTATTTGTTTAACCCGGCGTTCTCTCCTGGCATGACTGGGCCAATTTTCGTAAATTTAGCTACCATGAATAGCCTGAAAGACCTCCTCGAACGTTCCGCCTTTGGCGTATGCAGCTACCTGGGCCACAAGATGGGTATTGCCGGGAGCCGGGTGCGTCTGTATTTCATCTATCTGTCTTTCGCTACCCTCGGTTCTCCCATTCTGGTCTATCTCTTTCTCGCCTTTTGGCTCAACGTGCGGGAGTACATTAAGAAGAGTCGGAATATTATTTGGCAGTGAGTTTGGGATACTTTGCTGGCCGTCTTTGACTCACCCCCTTCCCGGTTATTATCAGGACTCTATTGCGCCAATCCTATAGGCGATTCATTTTGGACATCTTGATCCTGTTCCCCTTGGCCCTGTTCAGAGGCGGGTTTTGCCCCCCTTCGATGGTACATGCAAAGGCTAAGGCGTCGCGGCTTAGCCTGCGCTCAGGGCATGAGGTCGATCTACCTTGAACAATAGCAGAAGAACAGAATGGACATGCCAGGGCCTTGATGGCCAAGCAGGGTAGAGAAGCGGGCAAAATCCGTCCGCGCAAGATGCCCAAGAAAGAAACATAGGCCGGCCAAGGGGCGCGTTTTTTGGTCCTTTTTTGCGCGTCAAAAAAGGACGAACAAAGAGCTTCCTCTCCGAAGTTTGAGAAAAAGAAGAGCAGCCAGAAGACTTTATCGGTTGTTACTACCCCCCTGCAAGATTATCTCTCACGAGAGAGGAGGAGCGCAATGAGCTAAACGTCCGTTCGTTAGCGCCCGACTCCCAATCCCCTATCTGGAAGAGTGAGAACCGAGCACAGGTAATAAGTCTACTGCCCGAACGCATATTGGATAATATTGGCCCCCATTTGCAGCGCCTTCTGCCGCACCTCTTCAGGATCGTTGTGCACGGCCTGGTCTTCCCAGCCATCACCCAGATCGCATTCGACGGTATAAAAGCACACCAGGCGTCCTTCCCAAAGCAGGCCGTAACCGCGCGCGGGCTTGCCGTCGTGCTCGTGGATCTTGGGCAGGCCGTTGGCAAAGTCGAAGGTCTGGTGGTAGATCTCGTGTTCAAAGGGAAGTTCGATAAAGTCGAGTTCCGGAAATACCTTCTTCATCGCGACCCGCACGTACGGATCCATCCCGTAGTTGTCATCGACATGAAGAAAGCCCCCACCGATCAGGTACTGACGGAGGTTTTCGGCTTCCTGGTCGGTAAATAGCACGTTGCCGTGCCCCGTCATGTGCACAAAGGGATAGTTGAACAGTTCGGCCCCGCCGACGTCGACCGTGGCGTAGTCGGGATCGAAGTTGGTGCGCAGGCGCTGATTGCAGAAACGCGACAGATTGCGCAAGGACGTCGGGTTGGAGTACCAATCGCCCCCTCCGTACTTGAGCAACCCCAACTGCAGGGCGGGCGCCGGTGATCCGGCAAAGCCCACGGAAAGGAACAGGACGATCGACAACAGGAACATTCTCATCTCTATCAGGAATTCAATAAGTAAATGGTGTGGCAGGCGACGACGCCCGCAGTTTCCGTGCGCAGGCGACTTTCGCCCAAATGCACCGGTTCGAAACCGGCTTCGCCGGCCTGGCGGATCTCTTCTTCCGAAAAATCGCCCTCCGGGCCGACGAGGATGATAACGTCGGAACCGGGGCGGTAGTTGTCTTTCAGGCTCGCTTTCTCCCCTTCCCGGCAGTGGGCGATGAAACGCTGCCCGTCGCCCTCCAACTCTCGCAGAAATTGAGAGAACGATCGAAGCTCGTTGACCTCCGGCAGGTACGCCTTCAGCGATTGCTTCATGGCCGAGAGGGCCACTTTCTGCAGCCGGTCGACCCGCAGCTGGCGGCGCTCGGAATGCTCACAAAGCAGCGGGCTGATCTCGTCGACCCCGATCTCTACGGCCTTCTCGAGAAACCACTCGAAGCGATCGATACTCTTGGTAGGAGCTACGGCCAGATGCAGCCGATAGGGCCTCCTCCCCCACTCCTGCCACTCGCGCTCGATGCGGATCACGCACTCGCGCTTGCCGGCCTGCTCGAGCACGCCTTCGTAAAAACCTCCCCGACCGTCGACCACCCGGACGGCATCGCCGGGCCGGTGGCGGAGCACCTGCACGCAGTGGCGGGCTTCCTCCTCTGCGAGGATGGCCTGGCCGGTGTGGATGTGGGGCGTGTAGAAGAGGTTCATGGTTGGAGGTTTGTTGGTCCGAATGGTATTCGGACGTTTCGGGTCGGGTGCTGAATGCCGGATGGGAAAATTTCCGAATCCTTGGAAATCCGTTTACCTTTGCAGCCGTTTATAAACTAATATTTCGCTGCCGCTGTTGTTCTTGCGATTGCAGCCTGCGCTGGCGCGGCGGCAAGATACCATTTTTAGCAAAAACCAATACCTGCATGGAGTACGTGATCATGATCGGCCAGTTGTTGCTGAGCCTTTCCATTCTGATCGTCCTGCACGAGATGGGGCATTTCTTTCCGGCGAAGCTGTTTCAAACCCGGGTGGAGAAGTTCTACCTCTTTTTTGACCCCGGCTTTTCCCTTTGGAAGAAGAAAGTGGGCGACACGGAATACGGCATCGGCTGGCTACCGCTAGGTGGATACGTCAAGATCTCTGGCATGATCGACGAGAGTCTCGACACCGAGCAGATGAAACAGCCGCCACAGCCTTGGGAGTTTCGTTCCAAGCCGGCCTGGCAAAGGCTGGTGATCATGCTGGGCGGCGTGACGGTCAACTTTATCCTCGGCTTCCTGATCTATAGCATGGTCTTGCTGGTCTGGGGTGAAGAATACCTGCCCGCCGAGAATGCCCGCTACGGCATCCATGCCGACTCGCTCGGACTGGCCATGGGTCTGCAGAATGGCGACAAGATCCTGAGCATCGGCGAGAAGCCCTTCGAAAAATTCACCGATCGCGAGCTGGTGCGTGAAGTGGTGATCAACAATGCCGATCGCCTCACCGTCGAACGCGCCGGCGATCAGGTGGAGGTACCCATTGCGCCTGAATTTGTCAAGATCCTTTCGAGCTATAAGAACAAGAGCAAACGCCTTTTCGTACCCAGGGTACCCTTCGTGATCGGCGAGATCATGAAGAAATACCCCGCCGATTCCGCCGACCTGGAGGTCGGCGATAGCGTAATCGCCCTCAACGGCGAGGCGACGCCCTATTTCGATCAATTCCTGGATGCGATCAAGCAACACAAGGGCGAAGAGGTCACGATCACCGTCTTGCGCGAGGGCGATCAGCCGATCGACCTAACTTTGCGCACGACGGAGGAGGGATCCATCGGCGTGCGCCCCTTCCCGCCTCAGAAATTCTTCGACTTCGAGATCCAGGATTACAACCTGCTCAACGCCCTACCTGCCGGCACCACGAAGGGGTTGAATTTCCTGCGAGACCAGGTCACGGCCTTCGGACACATCCTGACCGGTAAGATCGATGCCTCCGAGAGCCTGGGCGGCTTTGCCTCCATCGGCTCCATGTTCGGCACCGAATGGGATTGGGAGCGCTTCTGGACGATGACGGCCATCCTCTCGCTCATCCTGGCCTTCATGAACCTGCTTCCCATTCCGGCGCTCGACGGAGGGCATGTGATGTTCCTGCTCTACGAGGTCGTTTCCGGCCGCAAGCCCAGCGATAAGTTCATGGAATGGGCCACCATGGCCGGCTTCATCCTCATCGTCGCCCTCATGCTCTACGCCAACGGACTGGACGTCGTGCGCGGCTGCAATTGATCCCTTCTTTTGTGTCTTTTGTGGTTGAAGTAAATGGAACCACAAAAGACACAAGAGGAACACAAAAGGTTCAGGAAATGCCTTCAAGGCTTTTGCCATGACTGATTATTTCGAATTCTTCGGTATCAAGCCCGCCTTCCTGATCGACGAGGCGGCCCTCAAGCGGCAGTTCTACGCCAAC